>JAAYXQ010000183.1 GCA_012515825.1 Fibrobacter sp. | reverse complement strand
TGAATGGAGTTCCTTCAATTCCATGCCCAGATCCAACTGACATTAAGACGATGGCTCGTGTTTGCGCTGAATTTAAGGCCACTATTTTAATGGGTACACCTACATTCTTACGAGCCTTTACGGTGAACCGTTGGGTTCATCCTATGTGTTTGGATTACATGAGACTTGTGCTTGCTGGAGCTGAAAAAATGCGTCCAGAGTTAAGAGAATCTTTTAGATTAAAATTTGGTAAAGAAGTCTACGAGGCCTACGGCTGTACTGAAACCACACCAGTGGCTACGATGAATTCAGCTGACATTTTATTAGATGACTTTTTAACTATGGAAAAATGCAATGAAATGGGGAGTGTGGGGATGCCTGTTCCTGGAACTCGTCTTCGCATTGTTGATCCTGTGACTAATGAAGACCTTCCAGTCGGTGAAGAAGGAATGGCTTTGGTTGGTGGCCCGCAAGTGATGAAAGGGTATTATAAAGAGCCAGAAAAAACAGATGAAGCAGTAATTGTGCTTGATGGAAAACGTTGGTATCGTACTGGAGATAAAGCCTTCGTTGATCAAGATGGTTTCTTGACTATTGTGGATCGCTATAGCCGCTTTGCCAAATTAGGTGGTGAAATGGTGAGCCTTGGAGCTGTGGATCTTCGAGTAGGTGATACAAAAATTCTTGATGGATGTGAATTCGTATCGACTTCTATTCCAGATGACGTCAAAGGAGAATGCATCGTGTTACTTTTTGTTGGCGATAAAGATACTCATACGGTCTCCATGGCTCTACGTAAATCTGGTATGCCGCCGTTAATGATTCCTGGAAAAGTTTATGCTGTGGAAGCAATTCCAAAACTCGGCAGCGGTAAATGGGATTTCACGAGCATTAAAAAAATGGCCGTGGAATTATCAAAAAAGTCTTCATTGCGTTGATGGATTATAACAGAATTATTCATAATTCTGTTATAAAAAAAATAATAATCACATCATATTGTGATTATTAGAATCTGATTTGAAAAAAAAATGATTTAAATATGATATTATATAATCATTTATCAAGAAACGATACAATATTTTTTTTAAAAGAAAAATTAATTTTTCTTTTATCCCCAAAAAAGAACTTTTTATCTTAAATAAAAACATTAAATTTTTTTTTTTACACTTTTTTATGTTCTTTTTTGACTTTTCCTTATATATTCAAAATAACAATTTTAAGCATTAATCTTTCGGAGAACATATAATGGCTGAAGATTTGCAGTATCTCATTGATCGAATTCAAAAAGATGCGATAGACAAGGCTGATAATGATGCCACTTCTATTCTAACTGCCGCAAAAGAAAAAGCGGCTCAAATAATTAAAGAAGCAGAAGCAGAAGCAAAAGCAAAACTCGAACAAGCAGATAAAGACGCTCAAGTTTATACAGAACGTAGCGAACGTGCTCTAGAACAATCTGCAAGAGATATTTTAATTACAGTTGGTAAAAGTCTTGAAAAGATGATTTTGGATATACTTGACCTTCAAGTAGAAAAAGCTCTTTCAGAAAGCACAATTAAAGAACTTTTACTTTCTTTAGCTAAAAATTATAGTTCAGACGTAGAAGTTGCTTTATCTGAATCAGATGTAAATAAATTAACATCATTCATTTTAGGCGAATTTAAGAAGCAATTATCTGCTGGCGTTCAAGTAGAAAGCGATTCTTCAGTTCGTTTTGGCTTCCGTGTTAAACTAGATGGCGGTAAAGTCAGTCATGAATTTACTAACGAAGCCATGGCAGATGCTTTATCTGCGTTGCTTCGTCCTCAATTAGCTAAGGTTGTAACAAAAGCGGCGTCCCAAGGCAAGTAATGAGTAACGCTGTTTATCTCGTCTCCTCTCTTCCCACGCTCCAATTTGGAGATACGCCTCCTTTTTCTCTTGATGAATTTCGTCGTCAATGTGAAGGGGTGATTAGTGCGTATGAAATGGAAGCATTAGAAGCCTTATTAGCAGGGAAATCTCACAGTGATTCCTTTGTGTCTGCTTATTTTGCTCGTGAAACGCTTCTAAAAAATATTGCAGGTAAAATGAGAGCTGCGGCTTGGGATTCAGATATTCGTTTTTCGGAACGTCCTTATGATGGCTATGATGTGACTTACGCCAAAATGGTTTCAGATGCATTATTAAGAACGAATCCTTTGGAACGAGAACATGAATTAGATAAGGCTCGTTTTTGGCTTGTAGATGAGTTAAGTGGTGTAGGTGGCTTTACTATGGCCCATGTTTATGCTTATGCAATAAAACTAATGATTTGTGAACGTTGGAGCCGCTTATCTCCAGAAGCTGGTGATGCTTCACTAATGAAAGTAATTAATGAAAACGATCTCGCTTCCAAGCGAGAATGATCGGAGGATTGATCTTCAATGGCTAGTATCGGTAAAATAACAGGTGTCAACGGAAATTTAATTCGTGTTGCCTTTGTTGGTGCAGTAGCACAAAACGAAGTGGCTTATGCTAAACTTCCTTCTGGCATTAAATTAAAAAGTGAAGTGATTCGAATCAGAGGCGATTACGCTGAATTACAGGTTTTTGAAGACACTACTGGGCTAAAAGCCGGAGATGATGTCGAATTCACTGGAGAATTACTTTCTGTTGAACTTGGACCAGGTCTTTTAGGTCAAGTGTTTGATGGACTTCAGAACCCTCTTCCTCGTTTAGCAGAAGAATGCGGCTTCTTTTTACAGCGTGGTAAATACTTAAACGCTTTAGAACGTGATCAAAAATGGGCTTTTACACCTGTCGCCAAAGTGGGTGATAAATTAACAGCGGGTGAAACGCTTGGTACCGTTCCTGAAGGTATTTTTAAGCATCGTATCATGGTTCCTTTTAAGGTTCGTAAAACCGTCACGGTTGAAAAAATCATGCCTGCTGGTGACTATACTGTAGAAGATGTGATCGCCATTTTGAAAGATGCAGATGGCAATACAGTCGAAGCAAAAATCATGCAGATTTGGCCTGTAAAAATTCCGATTAAACAGTATTCTGAACGTATGCGTCCATCTGAACCAATGGTAACGCAACAGCGTATTATCGATACGTTCTTCCCTGTGGCAAGAGGTGGTACTTACTGTATTCCTGGGCCATTTGGTGCTGGTAAAACCGTTTTACAACAATTGACAAGCCGTTATGCCGATGTGGATATCGTTATTTTAGCCGCCTGTGGTGAACGTGCTGGTGAAGTAGTGGAAACATTACGTGAATTCCCTGAGTTAAATGACCCACGTACAGGGAAAAGTCTTATGGAAAGAACTCTTATTATTTGTAATACGAGTTCTATGCCTGTGGCTGCTCGTGAAGCTTCTGTTTATACTGGTGTGACTCTTGCTGAGTACTATCGTCAAATGGGATTAAATGTTCTTTTACTTGCTGACTCTACTTCTCGCTGGGCTCAAGCTTTACGTGAAATGAGCGGACGTCTAGAAGAAATCCCTGGTGAAGAAGCTTTCCCTGCATACTTAGAATCAGTGATCGCTAGCTTCTATGAAAGAGGTGGAGTGGTTCGCCTAAAAGATGGTTCCATTGGTTCTGTAACTATTGGTGGTTCTGTTTCTCCAGCGGGTGGTAACTTTGAAGAACCTGTGACACAAGCTACTTTGAAAGTGGTTGGTGCATTCCATGGCTTGTCTCGTGAACGATCTGATCAACGTCGTTTCCCTGCAATCAATCCTATGGACTCTTGGTCAAAATACGAAGGTATTATTAATGAGCAAAAAGTCCAAGAAGCACGCCATATTTTGGCTATGGGTATTGATGTCAATCAGATGATGAAGGTGGTTGGTGAAGAAGGTACTTCTATGGAAGACTTTATCACTTATCTAAAATCAGAGTATTTAGATTCTGTTTATTTACAACAAGATGCTTATCATGATATTGATGCTGCTTGTTCTGCCGATCGTCAACAATATCTATTCGATAAAGTGTATGAAATATTAAAAACAGCGATGACGTTTAAAGAAAAAGAAAACGCCCGTGGTTTTTTCCTTAAATTGACTCAAATTACAAAAGACTGGAACCGTGTAGAGTTTAAGTCCAAGGAATTCAAAGAGCTTGAAGAACAAATCTTTAAGTCTGTTGCGGAGGTCGCTACTAATGCATAAGGTTTATCATCGCATTGAACGTATTGCCGGAAGCGTTATTACAGTTAAAGCAGATGGCGTTGCATATCAAGAATTAGCTCAAGTAACGAGTCCTCAAGGTGTCTCTCTTGCTCGTGTGATTCGCATTGATAAAGAAATGGTGGATTTACAAGTATTTGCAGGTGCTCGTGGTATCACAACGGATTCACAAGTGCGTTTTATTGGCAAGCCAATGGAAATCCCTTTTAGTGATTCCTTGTTAGGTCGAGTCTTTACTGGCTCTGGTATCCCTCGTGATAATGGCCCTCTTATTGAAGAAAATCCAATTCAAATTGGTGGTCCTTCAGTAAACCCAGCAAAACGTATTATCCCTCGTAATATGGTGCGTACTGGTATCCCAATGATTGACGTTTTCAATACGCTTGTGGTATCTCAGAAACTGCCTATTTTCTCGATTGCAGGTGAGCCATATAACCAATTATTAGCTCGAATTGCTCTTCAAGCTGAAGTGGATGTTATTGTTCTTGGCGGTATGGGCTTAAAACACGACGACTACCTTTATCTTAGAGACTTTTTGGAGCAAAATGGAGCTCTTTCTCGCTCTGTGATGTTTGTCCATACAGCTTCTGATCCTATCGTAGAATGCTTGCTTGTTCCAGATGCCGCTTTAGCTGTCGCAGAACAATTTGCAATTAAGGGTAAAAACGTCCTTGTTTTGCTAACTGATATGACAAACTTTGCAGATGCCATGAAGGAAATTGCAATTACGATGGAACAAATTCCTTCTAATCGTGGTTATCCTGGTGATCTTTATTCTCAGTTAGCAAGTCGTTATGAAAAAGCTGTTGACTTTGATACTGCTGGTTCCATTACCATTCTTGCTGTAACAACTATGCCTGGCGATGACGTGACTCATCCAGTTCCAGATAATACAGGTTACATTACAGAAGGGCAGTTCTATCTCCGTAAAGGAAGAATTGAACCATTTGGTTCTCTATCTCGTTTGAAACAGCAAGTGAATGGTTCTACACGTTCTGATCACCGTACCATCATGAACACAATGATTCAATTGTATGCAAGCTTTAAAGAAACCATTGAAAAGCAATCGATGGGCTTTAGAATGAGCACTTGGGATCAAAAATTATTGAGATACGGTGTTCGTTTTGAAAAAGAAATGATGGACCTTTCAGTAAATATCCCATTAGAAAAAGCTTTAGATCTTGGTTGGATTATTCTTTCGGATTGTTTCGAGCCAGAAGAAACTGGTATTCCTTCTAAGATGATTAACGAATATTGGCCAAAAAAAGGGTAGCGCTATGGCAAAAGTGAAACTCACCAAAAATGCTTTGAAAGCAGAGCGTGATGCGCTTAAGCGATTTAAGCGTTATTTGCCTACACTTCTGTTAAAAAAGCAACAATTGCAAATGGAAATGCGTACTTTGCAAGCCAAAGTGATTGTAAAACGAAAAGAAGAAGATGCTCTTCGCAACATGATGTCCGATTGGGTTTGTTTATATGCAGATCCAGTAGACTGGAGTTCTTATCTTTCCGTTAAAGAAGTGAGAGAAGGTGAAGGTAACATTGCTGGTGTAGAAATTCCTTTGTTTAATGGTGTTGATTTTAATCTTAGTATTCCTGATCCATTTGATACACCCGTGTGGCTAGATGATGGTATTCGTGCATTGCAATCTTTAATTTCTCTTCGTTTAGAAAGGCGAGTTTTAGAAAAGCAATATGAGTTACTTTCAGAAGAATTACGTACGACAAGTCAACGTGTGAATCTTTTTGAAAAAGTGAAAATTCCAGAAGCGAAAGAAAATATTCGTGCAATTAATATCTTTCTTGGTGATCAGCAAACGACAGGTGTGGCTCGTTCTAAACTTGCCAAGGGTAAGTCCGTTGCTCGTACATTATTGGAAGATGGAGGAGTCGCAGCATGATTACTCCAATGAAAAAGGTAACGATTCTCTGTATAGATTCTTTAAAAACAAAGACTCTCGAAGAATTGCGTTCTATGGGTCTGTTGCATGTGATTCATTTGCAATCGCCTACGGGTTCTGATCTTAATTATGCAAAAGCAGAATTACAACGTGTTCAAAAAGCAATAGATGTGGTTCCCTCTAAGGTAAAAAAAGAGGTCGCTCCAATTACAGGTTCTCCTGATTCTCTTATAAGTGAATTACAAAATCTAATTGCAGAACGTAAAGAAGACGAAGATACACTTGCACAAATGAAAGTGGATCTTGCTCGATATGATGTTTTTGGTGATTTTAATCCATCTCAAATAGAAGCTTTAGCCGAAAAAGGCATCTTTATTCGTCTTTTTGAAGCAGAAAAAAATAAAAAGCCTCTTCCAGACGATGAATCTGCTTTGGTTCAATATTATGGAAAAAACTCTGTAGCGGATTGCTTTGTGGTTATTAATCGAGGTGAAAAGCCTGCAGATGTAAAAATGGCTAATGAACTTCGTTTACCTTCACTTTCTTTGAGTGAAATGAAATCAAAGCTTTCTTATGCTGAAAAGTCTTTGAAAAAAATAGAATCTCGTCTTCAAGAAATTGCAACAGTAAAGAGTTCCTTAAAAGAACAGTTGCTAGATGTTTCTGATGACTATAACTTAAAAGAAGTGAATGCTGGGATGATTCAAAATTCAGGAATCGCTATGATTCAAGGATTTTGTCCAGAACCGCGTCTTGCTGAATTAAAAGCGATGGCTCCAAAATTAGGTTGGGGCTTAAAGATCGAAGACCCTTCAGAAGAAGAATTTGTTCCAACGTTACTTTCTTATAATAAAGCATCTCGTCCAATGAAATTCCTTTATGATATTATCGGGATTTCTCCTGGTTATCATGAAATGGACGTGTCTCTTGTTTTCCTTGCTTTCTTTAGCGTATTTTTTGCGATGATTGTGGGTGATACCGTTTATGGTATTTTATTCCTCATCATCACCTTAATTGCTCAAGCAAAACTCCCTAAAGCTCCAAAAGCAGCCTTCCATTTTTTGATTTTAATGAGTTGTACGACAATCATCTGGGGCTTTCTAAATAACAGCTTCCTTGGTTTTTCTCCAGCAGCTTTAGATTTAGCTCAAAAATCATTTGTCCCAGAATTTGTTAGAAAAGCGGCTTTATGGATTAGAGAAGCAAGTAATGTACAATACTTATGTTTCATATTAGCTGTTATTCATTTAACCATTGCTCATGTATGGAACTTTATTCTTCGTGTGAAAAGTAGAAGTACTACCGCTATTGCTCAAATCGGCTGGCTCTTTTCCACTTGGTTTATGTTCTTCTTAGCAAGCAACATGGTCTTGAAAAAAGAAATGCCTGAATTTGCAATGCCTCTTTTTATTACAGGTCTTGTGTTGATCGTTTTGTTTATGGTTCCACCAAAAGACTTAAAGAAAGAATGGATTTCTTTTCCAATGCTTATATTCGATGTAGTCAATAATTTTGTGGATATTATCAGTTATATTCGTCTATTTGCAGTAGGAATGGCTGGTGTGGCTATCGCTCAAGCCTTTAATATGATGTTATCTCCTTTATTTGGCTCTGCTGTTGGTATCGCTGTTTCAGTGATCGCTTTATTCTTTGTGCATTGTCTAAATATTGCTTTGAGTATTATGGGTGTTGCTGTTCATGCACTTCGCTTAAATACACTTGAATTTTCAAATCACTTAAATTTGCAATGGAGTGGAAGCGAATTTACTCCTTTTGTAAAGCAAAAAGTGAACTAATTTTAACTACAACATAGAGGAAAATGTTATGGAACAAACAACAATGGTTACTTTAGGGAATATGGGCGCAATGGCCGCATTAGGTATTGCTGCAATAGGTTCCGCTTTGGGCACTGGTACAGCAGGCATGGCTGCAATCGGTGTTTGGAAAAAAGCATATGCTCAAGGGAAAAGCGCTCTTTTTACATTACTCGTTTTTGTCGGTGTTCCTATTTCTCAAACCATTTATGGAATGCTTTTGATGAATTCGATTCTCGGTTCAGTTAAAGCTACTGGTGGTGCTAACTGGGGCGCAGCTCTTGGTGCAGGTGTTTTTGGTGGTTTAGGTATGCTTACTTCTGCTTGGTTCCAAGGTCGTGCAGCAGCAAATGCTTGCGATGCTTTAGGTGAAACAGGCAAGGGTATGGCAAACTATTTGATGGTTTGCGGTGTCGTTGAAACGGTGGCTCTTTTCGTCATGGTTTTCTCCATGCTAAATCTCGGCTAAAAGAAACTTTTTCTTATGAAACCCCGCTTTTTTAAGTGGGGTTTTTTATTTTATAGTAAAAACGGAGGAGTATTTTAGATGAAGAAAAAAGAAATTAGAAATCAAATTTATTCTGTAGGTGTATTGAACCCAACGCTTCGTACTTTTGACGTCT
>JAAYXQ010000182.1 GCA_012515825.1 Fibrobacter sp. | reverse complement strand
TTAGTGAAAATTTGTTTATTTTGAAGGAAACAAATTTAAGAGGTTATTATGAACTTCCATCTTTTGAAATTCTTAAAAACAGCAGCGTTCATGAGCGCTATTTCTTTATCTCTTATTGCATGTGGTGATGACGAACCGACAAAATCTGGAAATGGAGAATCTTCTTCTTCAGTGGCTCCACCTATTTCATCACCAGCAGCAACGAAAATTTCTCCAATTAAAATCAATGGTTTTGGTGTGGAGCAGATAAGTGCAGAGCGCTTTAACGTGACGGGCAATGTAGTCATTGACTATACAGATACGACTGTGAAGAATGTCGATTCTGTGAGAATAGATAATATTCAATTTAATGTAGGCCTTGTTCAAGGAAACGCTTTAGGAAATGTAGGTGCTACTGTTGAAATGATTGCTCCTCCAACTTTCCCTACGGAACAAGTTGTAAACTTTGGTGAAGCTGGAGCTAAAATTGATATCTCTACATTTGAAGCCTGTGGTGATTTTGTTGTAGAGGTGATTGTATATTCAAGCACTCCAGATGGTAAAAATAAGTACATTTCAAAAGATTCAACCTCTTTTTCTAAACCAGCTGCTACTTACTGCCCAGAACCAGTCTCCAGTAGTTCCGTTGTGGAAACTCTTATAGAAATGGATTCTTATGATGTTGTTTTAACAACTACTAAAACATCAGGAAAAGTGGCTATTGATTTTGAAACAGGAACCCTCTACTCTGCAATAGAGCTTGCTACATATAAGTCCGCTATTGATGCGGTACTCATTTTTGAAAATGGAGTAGGTGTATTAAAGAGTGCTCGTGTGGCTGGCCTAGAAAACTATGAGGCATTAGCTGGAGGCAATGACACTAAGTTTGCTGAAGAACTGAAAGCTTCTTCTGGTGAACCAGTTCCTGCTCCAGTTTATACCAATGCCTTCTCCTATAGTACTCCAACAATGTCTACTATCGAAGAACTAAGCTATGGCTTGTATTATGTGGTTCATACGGTCTCATATAACGCAGAGACTAAAGACGGCTTTTTTGTATTTATGGTTGGAATGGAACAACAAGCCGCAAGTAACACAACCTTTACCTTTACCATTTATAAGAAAAAATAAATCAGTTTTGATTTTCTTAAAGGAGCCTCTTGTAGAGGCTCTTTTTTTGTATGAGAAAGCAAATATTAAGTGCATTAGAAACCATAAATATGTTAATTTAAGGGGTGTTGATATTTAAAAAGAATAAGGAGCATTATGTCTTTTGAAAAATACCCACTAGTATTATTGTTCTTGGTATTGATATTTGCAGGATGGTCTGGTTTTTCTCCGCAAGATACACGATTTACTTGGATTTTAGAAGTATTCCCTGTGGTAATCGCTTTACCCATTCTTCTTTTGACCTATAAGAAGTTCCCTCTGACCTATTTATGTTATACCTTGATCGCCATACATGCTGTGATTTTAATGCTTGGGGCTCACTATTCTTATGCAAAAGTCCCACTTGGTTTTTGGATGGAAGATTGGTTTGGTTGGACTCGAAATAATTACGATAAAATTGGACATTTAATGCAGGG
>JAAYXQ010000181.1 GCA_012515825.1 Fibrobacter sp. | reverse complement strand
TTTTTGAGTGTTATGGTTGATCCAGTTCTTTTAATTGAATTTGAAATAAATTCAATTTTTGTTTAGCCTGAGCAATTTGGTTGAGGTATTGCTCTTTTTGGACCTCTTTTAGTTCAGGGTCTTCAAGCGTAGACAAGGTATGAAGCGCATAACCCGCTAATCTTAAATTTTCAGTGCATTGCAATAGAATCCCATGCAATTCACTTACGTTTCTTGGGTGAAATAACCCAAGAGTACGTTGATTAAGTTTCGCAGTTTGTTGACTTAAACTAAGTGCTTGACGTTCCCAGACTTCTCTTTCGGCTTCTGTACTTGGAACCTTATTCGCATCGAAATCTTCTATTGAGCGAATGGCTTCTGTTACTTCAGCAACGAGTTTCTTTGAAGATGAAATGTAGGTGTTTACTCGAACTTCATTTTGTTTCACATTGGTTGCACTTGGAGTATTAATTTCTTCTGTGTTAGAAAAAGAAACGCTTGATATGGGATTCGTTTCCTTATCACTCAACTGAATGTAAGTCACAGCAACCGTAACGATCACGATGACCATTGTAATAATCCAAGTCAAAGAAATGCGAATAGCTCCTCTGGCGTTCAATGCTTGAATTAAAGCAAGCAAGCATATACACCAAAGAATTGCAATTGAAATGATTTCAGCACCGTTCATTTATAAGCCTATTAGAAAGGTAAATCATCGTCCATATCTGCTGAGTCTGCTGATGCAGGAGGGTAACCCATGCTGCTATTGTCATAACTAGGAGTAGATGATGAACGATTATAATTTCCGTTTTGTGGAGCTCCATTGGAATTCCGTGGAGTTAATAGCTGAAAGGTTTCCATCGTTACGTCAGTGGCGTAACGTTTTTGTCCAGTGGCTTGATCATCCCAGCTACGATAAGTAAGAGTACCTTCAACAAAAAGACTCATCCCTTTTCGAACGCCAAGAGATTCAATAATATCAGCAGTTTTTCCCCAACCTACAACGTTATGCCAGTCGGTAATTTCTTTGGTTTCTCCATTATTATCACGATAACGACGAGAGGTAGCAAGAGAAAATGAAACCTTTTTGCGACCAGTAGTCGTCATACGAATTTCAGGGTCTTTACCGATATTTCCAATTAACATCACTTTGTTTAAGTAAGCCATAATAATTTATGTCCTATATTATATTTATAATTTGAAAAAAAAGATAGAAAAAAATGACAGTAAAACTAGCTCATCATCGATTCTCAGAAGTGTTCCCGAAACCTCTTAGAGGAAAAAGGCTTGGCGCAGTTCTTCATCCTGCATCCGTGGATGCTTCTTTACACCACACTTTAGATCTTTTAAAAGAGCATAATGGCTCTTTATTTCATCTTTCGGCTCTTTTTGGCCCTCAACATGGCATTAAAGGGCACACTCAAGATAACATGATCGAGTGGGAAGGGTATTTAGATAAAGAACTTCAGATCCCAGTGTATAGTTTGTATGGAACTCACAGAGAACCAACAGAAGAAATGCTCTCTCATGTAGATGTTTTATTTCTTGATTTACAAGACGTTGGAGCTAGGTATTATACGTTTATTTGGACACTTTATCTTTGCATGAAGGCTTGTGAATCTCGCTCTATTCCAGTCGTAGTTTTAGATCGCCCTAATCCTATTAAAACAGGCGTTGTAGAAGGCCCCATTTTAGATTTAGAATACAAAAGTTTTGTAGGCTTGCATTCTATTCCTGTACGTCATGGAAAAACGATTGGACAACTGGCTCGTCAATTTCAAAGCGAATGTTTTCCCAAAACAGAATTATATGTTCTAGAAATGGAAGGCTATAAAGAGGATTTATGGTTTGATCAAACGGGCTTACCTTGGATTATACCTTCTCCGAATATGCCTACTTTAGATACTGCAATCGTTTATCCTGGGATGTGTCTTTTTGAAGCCACCAATGTGAGTGAAGGCAGAGGAACAACAAAACCTTTTGAATTTTTTGGCGCTCCTTTTATTGATGCAGAAGAACTTTGCCGTTACATGAATGGGCTTCATTTACCTGGCGTTTATTTTAGAGAAAATTATTTCCAACCGACGTTTCATAAAGGGGCAAATCAAATTAATGGGGGAGCTCAAATTCATGTCTTAAATCGAGATGTATTTGATTCCTTTACAATGGCAATAGAAATATTAAAGTTTTTATTCCATCGTTATCCTAATGATTTTGCATGGAAACAGCCTCCTTATGAATACGAATACAAAAAGCTTCCTATTGATATTCTTTTAGGTAGCGGTACGTTTAGAAAAGAATTTATTGAAAAATAAAAGTTCTTTTAATAAAATAAGCCCCGAAAGAGAAAAACTACTTTCGGGGCTTTTTATGTAAAAAAGAATAGATAAAATTCAAAAGTTTTATCAAAATAAAAGCCCTTATTATAAGGGCTTTTATTTTATGCTTGAATATTTTTTAAGGATTAAAGCTGGTCTAAACGATCTACTTCGGCGGAGTAGTCTACGCCTTCGACGTCAAAGCCATGAATGATATAAAAGTCATGTAGAAAGCCCTTGAAATCACTCATCTCGTTAAGATTTTCTTCGCTGATTTTTAGAATCGTTTCAGCGACTTCTTTTTGAACTTCTGGATCCATTTCAAACTCATCTAGACGGATTAATCCATTTTCATCTACAGGTACAGAACCCCCTGTATATAAACGATCAGAGAAAAGACGTTCACATTGTTCGATACACCCTTCATGAGATCCATTTCTTTTCATTACTTTGTATAGAATAGAAATATAAAAAGGCATGATTGGAATTACTGCACTAGAACGTGTCACAAGGCCTTTATTAATAGAAACATAAGCTTCGCCAGCCACATTTTCTTTCAGAAAAGAATTCAAATGTTTTGCTGTTTTTTCTAAATGTTTTTTGGCTTCTCCAATGGTACCATCTCGATAAATCGCATGAGATAAAGATGGACCAATATAAGAATACGCGACTGTTTTACAGCCAGAAGCTAAGACATTTGCCTTTTGCATTTGAGTTATCCAGCGTTCCCAGTCTTCGCCGCCCATGACTTTTACAGTGTTATCAATTTCTTCTTGGTTCGCTGGTTCTACATGAATGGCGCTGAATTTAGAAGAGATAATATCAATGGTATTTCCAGAAAAATTTTCCCCAATAGGTTTTAATACAGATCGATAAAGAACACCTGTCTCTGGATCTGTACGGACAGGACTAGCTAAACTGTAAATAATTAAATCCGCTTGAACTCCCATCTCTTGAAGCTGCTTGATCACTTGTACTCGAGCTTCATCAGAAAAGGCGTCCATATTAAAAGTAATACTCTTTAAACCTTTTTCTTTGGCGGCCTTATCAAAAGCCATATTGTTGTACCAACCAGGGGTACCGCTTTTTGTTTCTGTTCCAGGACGTTCAAAAGAAACGCCAATAGTTGTTGCATCATATTCAAATGCAGCAGCAATGCGGCTTGCTAAACCGTAACCAGTGGAGCAACCTAATACAACAACAATCTTTGGCTTTTGTTCAGATATTTTTTTTTGCTTCTTTTTAGAAAGGATATAATTGATCTGGCGTTCGACGTCTTTAGCACAACCAAAGGGATGCGCATTCAAACACATATTGCTTCGAACTAATGGCTTAATAATCATTATAAAATCCTACGTTCAATTTTGTTTTGCAAAGTTAAGAAGAGTTTCATTTTTTATCAAACGAAAAAGGATAAAAGAATTCTGAAACACTAAAATAAAAATGAATATATAATCAACAAGTTTCTATTTCTATTTATTGATTATTTAATCATTAGAATATGGCTTAAATTGATAAAAAAACGGATAAATAAGAATTATCAAATAAGAGGAATGTCGGATTGATTTGAAACCATAGTTGATGGCTTTTTAATGAGAAAAGCATATTAATAGAGTTTAGTTTTTTTATAAGTTTGAATTCATGATTAACGTATTAATTCTAGCTGCAGGTTTAGGAACAAGACTTCGACCATTAACAACGGATCTCCCCAAACCATTAGTTCCCATTGTAGATCAGTCCATTTTGGCTCATCAATTGAGATTAGCGAAGTCGCTAGAGTCTATTTCTCTTCATATAAACGCATTTTATCTTGCGGAAAAACTAAAAAAAGAGGCCAATGCTCTTGGAATTGAGCATGTTTGGGTTGAATCTCCTGAAATTTTAGGCACAGGTGGCCCTTTACGTCGGCTCTATCAAGAAGGTGTAAGAGGAGATCTTTTAGTATTGAATGGGGATTGTTATACAGAAGTCCATCTTGCTCAGTTTCTTTCCAATTCAGAAGCCTCAGGAGCATTCATTTCTTTACTCGGTATCGATGAACCTAAAGTGAATACCCTTAATATTGATTCAAATTCTTTTTTAAGTGGGGTAGCGAACTCTTATGGAGAACAATCTACTGAAAAAGCCACTTTTTCAGGTATTTCTTGGTATAAAGAAGATGCCTTAAAAGAAATTTTAGATTCTGAACGTAATGTTGTTCATTTTTGGAAACGGATGAATCAATTAAATAATAAGATATATGTTGATTTGTCTCAAAAAAAGGCTTTATGGATCGATATGGGAACTCCAGAAGGGCTTATGAAAGCGAATTTAGCTCGCTTAAATGAATTAGGTATTGATTCTTGGGTAGATCCACTTCATCCATTAGCAAAGCAAAAAAATAACTTCCATCAAAGTGT
>JAAYXQ010000302.1 GCA_012515825.1 Fibrobacter sp. | reverse complement strand
CTAGCACTCGTGAGAACGATGTCATCATAAGAATTTGTAACAACCCAGTGGCCAGGAATGGAATCTTCATCAAGATCTGTGGAAAATGAAATTGAGAGATCGGTAGTTGTATCGATTTCTGTAAAGTTCGTCTTAATTAGGTTAGCCTTTTTCGCAACCAATGAAAGCTGGGATATTCCCAAGTTCAGTACTTCGTTTGCACGATCAATGTCCGTATCAAGATCGACATTCAGAGCATAGAGATGCTTTTTGATGGTTGTCTGAGGAACGTTAATTGTAACACTTACGCCTTCAGGAAGGTTTTCAAATAAGTATTCTCCGTTTTCATCAGTTTCTACAGCGTTTTCTGAGAAGGTAAAGTTGGCGTTTTCAAAAGAAAGAATGACAGGAACACCCTCGGCGGCAATAAGGTTGCCTGTCGAATAATCCCTGTACATTAATGTTCCCTGAACAGTGGCACCAAGTTCGTGCATCACGACTTCTTGTGTAACATCTGGAACCCGAGCAACATTGCCTTTTCCCTGTTCTTGGACGTTCACGCTAATGCGCATTGGAGCATAGCCTTCTTTGGTAATGGTAAAGACGTATGTACCAATGTTGTTCTTTTTCCAAATGGCATTGCCGAATTTATCAGTGAAGTTAGTTTTACCGTCAGAAATACGGTAAATTTTTGCTGAATCTAGCGTTTCACCGCTTCTGTTGAGAATTAAAAACGAAATATCGCCAGTTTCTTTGGCTTCATCGTTTATATTGGTTACAGATTCACTGCCGCAGGCGGCGAGGAGGAGTGCGCAAGAAAGGAATATGAGAGATTTGAAATTCATTTTCATTTTAATATTCTCCTAAATTGTATTAGAGCGGATCTGGAGTGGTTGAAAGATCAACGGTGACAGGATCGGTATCATCAATAGAAGATTCTCCGAAGTCATTGTAAGCAGTTACCTTGAAACTAATGTCTGTGTCAGTAGTTTCTGTGTATAAGGCTTTATTAATATTTACACTAGTCGTCGTTGGGTTAGAAGATGATCGGAGGTAATCAGTCATCGAACTTGTCTTGTAATAGAGATAGTAGCCCTTCACGATCCCTGTTTCTGGGGCACTCCAGTTCAGAGCAATGACATTGACGTCAAGCTCAGCAGTCATACCTGTAATGACTTCTGGGCCAGATGGATATTCAATCGTTACTTCTTCTGCATCGGCGAGAACCCCTTCATTAGCAGCGTTTGACGCTATAACCTTGAAGGAAATGGATGTATCTCCGTTTTCTACGTAACTAGAAATAAGGAAGTTTTTGTACAAGGAAGAAGTGGATGTAGTCCGAGAATAAGAAGTCATCGAGCTTGTTTTGTAATAAACATAGTAGTAACTAGCATTTGCAAGATTATTCCAGCTAACCTTAAAATACGATCCATCGATTTCGGCGGCTACACCTGCAACTACATCTATGGCGAGTGAGAGTGTTGCTGCTACGGCTTTTGAAAGAGAGGATTCGCCAAAGTCATCATAGGGCACTACCTTAAAGGGAATCGATTCATCACCCGATTCTAGATAGTTGGAAATGGTGTAATTGGTTTCGTAGTATGTGGATATGGTCGTCGTTAGTACGACATATTCATCCATAGATGGTGTCTTGTAGTAGATTCTGTAGTCGTAGCTTCCCGTTGTTGGAGCATCCCAATCAATGTATGCATAGGAGCCATTAAGTTCTACACTCAAGTTGGAAACTTGGGCGGTAGGAGCTGCAAACGTGTAAGATACCGATTCGGCTCTCTTTGCATCTGCTTCACCAGCTTTGTTGTACGGGAGAACAATAATGTTGACCGTGGTAGTTTCAGCATCATCGTTCAGGAGATTTGAGTAGCTAATGGATGTACTCGTATAGTTACCGCTTGATAATTTAGTGTACATCAAGTAATTACTCATGCTATCGTTTTTGTAATAAATACTATAACCAGTGGCGAGCGAATCTTTGCGAGTCCAAGAAATATCTAGGTAACTGCCATCAAGTTCAACTTTGAGTTCATCAATTTGACCAGGTTTCCTGGTGGTAGTGGTTCCGCCAACAGTGAAGCTTTTGTTCACGTTGAGATAGCTACCATTCGAGGAATAAACGGCACCAGAAATGGTGTAATTCTTGTTGTCTTCCCAAGAACCCGAAAACGGCTTGATGCTAATGGTTTTATTGTCTGTCGAAAGGCTCACTTGGGTAAGAACGCTAATGTTGCCTTTAAGAACCTTGATGTTCTTAATGACAGAGTCCTTGTCTAGAATGGTTGAGAAGCTAAGAGTGACGGTGGTATTTGTGTCAATCTTATTCGTATTGGAATTTACCAAAGAAAAATCGCTTGTAACTAGGGTGAGGTTTTGAACTCCAAGATCAACGGTCGCACCAGCACGTTGTGCGGGAACAGAAGTGCTGCTGATGACCTCATATTTATTTCCATCGATGGAGGTTTGTGGAACCGTGATTAGAAAACTAGATGCTTCGGGTAATTGACTGAAGCTGTAGTTACCGTTTTTGTCTGTTTTTACGGACATTTCGTTCGGTATAATCGAACGATTGAGGTTGGTAATGATAACGGTGACGTCTGCTGCTGGTACTTTGTTTTTGGTTTCCTTGTCTGTGTAAAGAATGGTACCATTGACTTCGGCACCTAATTTATACATGGGAACAGTGGCTGTTACATCGGGTACACGCGCTACATCGCCTAAGCCTTCTTCAACGACGTCAACTGATGTACGTATGGTGGCATATCCTTCTTTAGAAAGTTCGAAAACGTAATTACCAATTGCATTTTTTTTCCATACAGAATAACCGAGAGAGTCAGTCAGGTTCGTTTTACTGTCCTTGGAACGGTAAATTTCTACGGAATCGATGGCTTCACCTGAATAAGAGTCAAGAACGAGAAAAGAAATATTTGCCTTGTCTTTGGCTTCATCGTTTACGTTTATAATAGAACCGTCACTGCATGCAAAAAATAGTGTTGCGCATGCTGTACAGGAAATAACTTTTTTTAGCATTTATCCTCCTAAAAGTATTACACATTGTCATAATATAGCTAAGGAAATCTTTTTTTGTAAAAAAAACTTAATTTGTAGGAGCTTTTTTTTAGTTAAATTCTTGAGTATGAAACTTGACATCAAAATACATTTGACAATAAAGTAAGTATATTATAGACATTAGTAATAAAATTAAGATTATTCTTGGTTTTTAATTAAAGAAGGAGCGGGTATGAATTGGAAGAATATTTTAGGAGTATTGTTTATTTTTTCAATATCTGTTTCAGCTTTTCAAACACCAGTCTCTTCTTATGGAGCTCTCATTACAGAGGGCAGTAATATAGTAAGTAGCATAACTAAAGAGCCAGTTTAACTTCGAGGAGTTAGTTTAGGTTCTGCCAATACATTAATTCGAAGTAACGTATTTTATAATGTAAATACAATAAGCAACATGGTAGATCCATGGAATGCAGAAATGATTAGACTTCCATTGGAAATCACAGACGAGGAAGAATATATAGAAGATTCAACTTATTACAAAACTCTTTTCGACTCTATGATTCAGGCTTGTGTTGCCAAAGGAATTTATGTTGTAGTGACATGGCGTTCTAGTGCTTTAGATCTTAATGTACAAGAGCAATCATAGGCCATAGATTTTTTTATTCGACTAGCTAAAAAATATGCTACTGTCCCAAATGTCATTTTTGAAATCTATGAACGTCCTGAAAATGCGACATGGGTTGATATTAAAGATATTCAACTGGAGATTATTTCTGAAATACGAAAATATTCCAATAATTTAGTGATTGTCGGTACAACTTCTTTCTCTCATAATATTGAGTTGATTATAGGCAGTCCGATGGTCTTTTCTAACTTAGCATATTCTTTTCAATTTAATGCTGGCTCTGAGTATCCTACTAACCTTAGTACAAGTGGAATGACTTTTGAACAAAAAATAAATCATGTCTTAAAATCAGGGTATCCTGTATTTGTTTCTCAATTCAAAACAACCCATTATGATGGTGGCATGGATGAATACAGTCATTATAATACTCATGATTCTTTAAGTGCTAATAAATGGTTGACTTTCTTGGATTCAAAAGGGATTTCTTATATTGCAGCATCCGTAAGTGATGAGTATCTCGGCTCAGCATTTTTTGGAATAAATAAGATTCCTATGTTTGATCAAACAGTTGTATTCAATTGGAGTAATACTTCTTTCATGACACCGTCGGGTAGTTTTATTTATAATAAATTAACGAATTATGCTTTAACAGCACCATGGCGTATCGAAAGTTCGTCATCAGAAACTCCGTTGTCATCTTCATCAGAACAGGTAAGTTCTTCTAGTTCAGCTCCATTAGTTAGTTTGATAGACGATTTTACAGATGGAAATACCTTAGCATTCACAAAAGAGTATTGGTATATATACACCGATGTTAAAGATCTTGGCGAATCGACAGTAAGCAATCCTCTTTCTGGAAAAACTTCCTATAAAGTAGTGTATGACGATGGTACTGGTACTAATAATGCGGCAACGATTCAAGATTTTTCTTTAGTGAAAGCTGGTAATGAAAATGATCCTTATGTTGCTCTTGGCTTAAATACGAAAAAAAATGGTACAACTTATTTCTTAAATAAATGCACCAAAGGGTTTAGTTATCGTTATAAAGGAGTGGCTCATCGATTCCATGCCCAATTAAGTACCGTAAAAGATTATAACTATCATTTTAAAACTTTTCCATCCAAAACGGTATGGACTGAAGCAGTTGTTTTACCTTCTGAATTAGAACAAGATACTTGGGGGGATGAAGTAAAATTTGATCTCAATTTTATCAAGTCTTTTGTATGGGAAGTTAAAAAAACACCAACATCTGGATCTCTTTGGGTAGATGATTTTTATTGTCTAGGAAGTGATTTAGGGATAACTCCAAGTTCTTCTTCGACGACATTAACGACATTAAGTAGTACTTCTATAACTACATCAATTAGAAATGAGGAGTCATTTGTAAAGTGGAATGCGATAGAGAATGGTCGTTCTTTATCACTAACACTTGAAAAAGAAAGTTCGGCTTCGTTTGATGTTTTTGACTTGCAAGGTAATCTAGTGATGGCTTCTAGAAGAATTTATTCTAATAGTTTAATTTCATTAGAAACTCTTCCTAGTGGACGTTATATAGCAAGAGTTCGTACAAATGAAAAACAAATGATGGTTCGATTAGAATTACATTAGTTTATAAACGTCTGTTTGTAGTATAATTTCTTTCTTATGTTGAAAGAAATTATTGTTTATTCGACAAAATGAATAAGACCCGTTCTTTCTATTATTTTTAAAGGTTCTTCTATATAACCGAGAGCCGCTAGTCCATAAACGATGTGTTCTTTTGGTATTTCAAATGAATCTAGTATTGGTCTAATTATTTCGTGATCACAAATATCTCTTAGTTGGTTGATCCAAACAGAACCGATTTGAAGTGAGTGAGCGGCAAGAAAAATATTTTGAAGAGCGCAAGCATTATCATCACGTCCCCATGGGCTTTCTCTTGAATTCGAGGGAATGATTAAGGCTGTAGGCTTATAAAAATTATAATTCTTTCGAGAAAGCACTTCTCCTATAGCATCTGCGAGCATTTGAATTTTAGAAGTAGAGGATACCACTGTAAATTTCCAAGTACGCTTATTTTTTCCACTTGGTGCAGCTAGACCTGCTTTTACAATAAGTTCTAGGTCATTTTTTGAAATAGGAGTATTATTAAATTTTCGAATACTGCGTCGGCTTAAAATTAAATCAATAAAATTATTCATAAATTCTCCAAAAAAAAGAGCCTTATAATACTAAGATATACATATTTCCAATAGAGGTGAGAAAGCTTGCTTTTGAAATACTTTGTTTTTTTGCCATAAAAAAAGCCTTCAAAATCATTTTGAAGGCTTTTTGTAAAATGAATTATGTTTTACAATTCGAAAGGAACTAGTTCAACGCGACGATTAGTATTTCTTCCTTTCTTTGTTTCATTATCGGCAATTGGACGTTCAGAACCATAACCGATTGCACGAACACGTTTTTCACTGATTCCTTTTTTGATGAAGTAATCAACAACGGTTTGAGCTCTATCTTGTGAAAGCTTTAAGTTGATCTTATCACTTCCTCTATTATCAGTATGTCCTTGAACTTCCAAATTGGCACTTGGAATTTGACGTAATAAAGTCACAACATCATCAAGAGTAGCATAACTAGCATTAGTTAGTTTTTTAGAATTAGGCTTAAAGTTAATGCCTTTATTCAATTTGCTTAAATCTTGTTTCTTATTGATTGGGCAGCCTTTTTCATCAATTTTAATCCCTTGAAGTGTGTGTGGGCACATATCAATTGCGTCTGCAACACCGTCTTTATCGGAATCAATAACACAACCAGTGGAGTCCACTGTTTCACCAGCTACGGTGTTAGGACATTTATCAAGGAAATCAGGAACACCATCTTTATCAAAGTCAGCTGGGCAACCCGTAGAATCTACAGGAGTTTTTGCTACTGTATTAGGGCATTTGTCAAGAAGATCAGCAACACCATCTTGGTCTTGATCTAATGGACAGCCATTTATATCAACAGGAGTATTTGCTGGTGTATTCGAGCATTTATCTTTAGAATTATAAACTCCATCTTTATCATCATCCAAAGGACAGCCGTTAAGATCTACTGTAAGACCAGCTTCTGTGTTAGGACATTTATCTAAATGATCAACAACACCATCCTTATCTGAGTCAATAGCACAACCAGTTGAATCCACAACGGAGCCTATTGCTGAATTAGGACATTTGTCTAATTGATCGGCAACACCGTCTTTATCAGCATCTGTAGGGCAGCCAGTGGTATCTACAGGAGAACCCTTGCGAGTGTTAGGACATTTGTCTAAATAATCAGGAACACTGTCTTCATCAGAATCAAGAGGGCAGCCACTTGAATTAACACGAGCGTCTTTTGGTGTCTTAGGGCATTTATCTAAATGATCGGTGACACCATCTTTATCTGTATCAATAGGGCAGCCAAGTTCGTCTACAAACGCTCCTACTGGAGTTTTTGGACATTTGTCTTTTTCATCGGCAACGCCATCTTTATCAGCATCCATAGGACAACCAGTAGCATCTACAGGAACATCTTTACGAGTATTTGGACATTGGTCGTCTATATTAATGACTCCATCTTGATCCGAATCAAGCATGCAACCCGTCGAATCAACAGCAAGGCCTTCTTTAGTTTCTGGGCATTTGTCAAGATAATCTGGAATATGATCTTTATCGGAATCAAGAGGGCAACCCGTAGAATCTACAGGAGCTGCTTTTGGTGTATTAGCACAGAGATCTTTTTTGTCGAAAATACCATCGCCATCAGTATCTACACTCTTGAAACTCATTTTCCAAGTTAAGAGAGCAGATACTGCGAAATGAGAGGAGCTAACGGATTCATAACGTAATACTTCTCCATTTTTAGTTCTTACAACAGGATAGCCGTTCTCTTCATTGTAATCAAATCCTGGATTTCTGAAAGTATTCATTCCAATATCCAAACCTAAGGCAAGGTCAACCCCTGCTGGTAAATGGAAACGAACGCCTGGGGTTAAACGCATTGGATCATCTAGAGGTTCTCTAGGAATAGAAGTTTTTTCAACACGAGTTTCTCCAGAGAATTCAACGAATAAATCAAAATAGGAAGAGGGGAGAACATTTAGACCAGTACCCCAAACTAAGGAATTAGACCCTTCATTTAATGAGCCTGCAAAACCGATATTCATATTCCAACGTAATGGCACTTGTTTTTTAGTAAAATCGAAAGTACCAATTAAATTACCAATGAAAACCCAGTCATTGGCTGTATATGGATCAGTAGAACCCCAGCTATTGATGTGCCAAATTTTGCGAGGACGCATACCAGTTCCTTCTTTTCCAGTAGGAGCTGTTACTTGTAAAAGAGTGGCTAAACTAAATACATTTTTATCAGAAAAAGGGATGCGAAATTTCATCCACATTTCTAGATCACCAATACCGCCTCCTTTTAATTGAGATATTTCATTGTGTTCAGGGGAAACAAGATCATAATAAAGAGGAACAACTACTCCTATATCCCAAAAGTCAAGAAGACCTAAAGCGACATGGATATTAGTGCTTATAGATGGGGATATTCTATCAAGGGTGATTTTTTTATTATTTGATGGATCAAAATAATAGCCGTCTTTAACCATATACCAACTATCTATAGAGGCTTCTCCACCAAAACCACCAGACAAAGTCCATTGGCCTAATGAAGTGGCATTTTGTTGGTGTAATCCATCAGAACCACCATTCAGGCCCGTTTGAGCCATAATACTTCCTGTCAAAGCAAGTATTAGCGTAAAAATACGTTTTTTCATGAGAACCCCATTTTTGAAAACTTAATGGTTTTAATATAATTTTTTTTGATGTGAATCACAAATTGTATACAAAAATACTTTTTTTTTATTTATCTTTTGCTTTCATATAGGTTTATTAACGAGGAGCTATCCTTTTGAATCGCTTAAAATATTGTTTCTGCCTTGCCTTTTCTGCTTTTATATTATCGGGATGTTTTGCTGCGCCTGGTATGCATTTTGGGGAAAGAGCAACTGAAGATGGTTCTGTCGATACTCTTGCTGCTTTTCAAGGAGCACAAGTTCATTTACAAAGTATTTCTGCTCAAACAATGGCTAAGATAAATCAGAAAGAAGCCCTTTCTGCTTCTATTGCTCCTGAACTATTAGAATATCGTCCAGAAACATATAAATTAGGCAAGTTTGATATAGTTCAAGTAACTGTTTGGGAACATCCAGAGTTGACCTTGCCTTTAGGTTCATTTAGAAGTGATAACGCTACTGGTCAAATGATTGATGAAAATGGAGAAATGTTTTATCCTTACACAGGGCAAATTCCAGTTGCTGGTAAAACTATTTCCGAATTAAGATCAACTATTGTTGAATCATTGTCTCAAGTGTTGAATAACCCTCAAATTGATGTACGCTTAATTTCTAGTCAAAGTCAAAAAGCTTATGTTCAAGGGGCTGTTGTAAAAGCGGGTACCGTTCCTCTATCTGATATCCCAGTTACTTTACTTGAAGCACTAAATCGTGCAGGAGGGATTTCTCCTGATGGAAACCCAAAATTTGTGGAACTAGTTCGAGAAGGAAAAACCTTTTTTGTTGATTTAACGGCAATGTACCCTGCGGGAGCGGGGCCTGCCGATGTTCTATTGAAAAATGGTGATGTGATTCGTGTTGCAAATAACGATGAATTTAAGGTCTTTTTGCTCGGTGAAGTAGGTAAACAGCAAGCTCTTCAATTAAAAAACGGTAAAATGAGCCTTTCAGAAGCGTTATCTGAAGCTGGTGGTTTACAAGTGATGAGTGCTCAAAGTAAAGGGATTTATGTGATTCGTGCAGGTGTTTCAATGGATACTATTAAAGTATTTCATCTGAATTCAAGGAATCCTTTGGCGCTCATTTTTGGTGATGGCTTTAATTTACAACCTAGAGATATTGTTTATGTGGATGCAACTGGTTTAGCTCGTTGGAATCGTTTGATTTCTCTGATTTTACCAACCGTTCAAACCATCAACAATGGAGCTGAAGGTATCACAAACATAAAAGCGGCTAAAGATAGAATTAAGAATTGGTAATTTGAGCTGTAATAAGCATAAATATTCTTTTTTTTCTATTGGCATTTTAAAGATTCTGTGTATATTATCCTTCAATGGTTGTAAAAAAGAAATCCAAACAAGAAATACCTTCTTGGCATCGAAAAGCTCAAAAAGCCTATCGTGTTAATAGGGTTGTTATATTTCTTCAAATGATAGCGGCATTAGTTTTAACGCTTGTTATTTGGTTTGGTGTTGCAAAAGTAATTCACTGAGAGGTGCTTATGAACATAACTTTTCAATGTGGTCGTCGTCCAAAAGGTGATAATTTCGAAGCTCCGCTTCCTTTTCCTGGTGAAGAGGAGGAGCTAGAAGAAGTCGTAGAAGAAGAAGATATCGATGAAGAAGTCGATTTCGATAATCCTTCTTTTAAAAGAGACCAGATTTGGTCTGATTACGCAGAAGATTTGGACTTCGATCAGTGATTCATTTTTTTGGTTGGCTTCGACCACTAGCTTTTGCTTGTTGCATTGCTAGTGTGATTGCTTGTTCACCCAAAGTGGTGGTTTCTACGTCTTCGATAGACGAAGCGTATACTGCCGAATCGGATACGGTCTCTTTTGTAGCCAAAGCGCTTCAAGACAGCATTCCTGAATACATGGCAATGCGGTCATCTTGGGAGCAATATCAATACGCTTTGCAGGCAATAGATGATGAAGAATGGCTTTTAGCGGGCCATTATTTGGATGTTTCCTTAAAACAACTTGTTTTAGAAAAATACGATACTACTTACACCAAGTATAAAGAAGTGGATTCTTTATATCGTCGAGAAATGCCTGTTCGCATTTTATTTGCTTTAGATGAGATTTATCCTCATGTGGCGGAGTTGGGAAAAGAGGCAACGACCTATTTAAAAAATGACATTTCTATTGAGGGGCATGAAACTCTTGAAGAAGATGTTATTGATACTGCGGAATTAGATGAAATTGAAAGTTTTTTAGATACACTTGATTTAAAACAGTTTTCTTTACCAGTGCAGTTGAATGATCGCGTGATGAGAGAAATTCATTATTTAAGTAAAGCGGCAAAGTCATTCACAGAAGGCTCTCTTTCTAGAAAAAATCTTTATGATTCGTTAATTTATGCGAAACTAAAAGAACATCAAATACCTGAAGATTTGATTTATTTGGCGTTGGTTGAATCGGGCTTTAAGGTAAAAGCATATAGTCGTGCGAAGGCTTCTGGATTATGGCAATTTATTCCTGAAACAGGAAAAAGATATGGTCTGGATGTGAATTATTGGGTCGATATGCGACGAAATCCAGAATTAGCAACCAATGCTGCTATTGGGTATTTAAAGCGCCTTAATAATGAATTTAACGATTGGCTTTTAGCAATGGCTGCCTATAACTGTGGAGAAGGTCGTGTTCGTCGTTTACTTCGAGAAATGCGTTCAGATAGTACATTTGATTCCACACGTACAATTACTTATTGGGATCTTGCTTTACCAAAAGAAACAATGCATTATGTGCCTCGTATTTTAGCTGCGATGATTATTGGACATTATCCACAACATTATGATATGGTGATAGAACCTCAAGAAAAAGTTCCTTTTGATACGATTACTGTATTTGATTGTTTACCCTTAGATCTCATCGCAAAAACGGTTGGTGTTACAGAAGATTCTATCCGAACTTTGAATCCTGAGCTAATCAAATCATTTACGCCTCCAGATATACAAGAATATGTTTTGAAACTTCCTTTTGAATCTAGAGAACGTTTTGCAATGGCATATGAAGAAATGGATAAATCCCAATTTTCTAGATGGTTTCATCACAAGGTTAAATCAGGAGAAAATTTAGGATCTATTTCTAGAAAGTATGGCCTTTCAATAAAAGCAATTCAATCTTCAAATGGGATGAAAAATACTAGACTTAGAGCTGGTCAAACTCTTTTAATTCCTTTGCCTTCTGTTTCGAAGAAAAATAGTTCAAAAAGTACTCCAAAACCTCAAAAGGTGAAAGAGTATGTGGTAAAATTAGGAGATAATTTAGCCTCTATAGCTCGTCAATTTGGTGTTTCTGTAGAAAATTTAAAATCTTGGAATAAGCTTGGAGATAACACTATAGTAAAGGTTTCTGATACTCTTTACGTATCTAAACCGATGGCGAAAGAAAATACGATTCAAAATCAAACGTTAATCAAAAAATATACTGTAAAAGAAGGGGATTCTTATCATAGTATTGCTTTATCTTTAGGAATTTCTCGTAATGATTTAATGGAAAAAAATGGTGGAATGCGTCAACGTTTACGTGTAGGAGATGAAATTCAAATTCCTTTTCCTAAACCTAAAGAAAAGGCTCCTGCAAAGCCAAAAGTAAAAGTATGGGCTCCTTCTAAACCAAAAGATGTTTATGTAGTGCAAAGTGGAGATAATTTATATTCTATTTCAAAAAAATTAGGAGTAACGGTTTCTGATTTACAAAAGTGGAATAATAAAGGGACAAGTAATAATATTTATCCTGGAGAAAAATTAAAATTAAATCAATCTCATGTATCTAATCCTCAGGAATCAGCAAGTGATTATCATGTAGTTGAGAAAGGGGAGTCTCTTTGGGATATTGCAAGGCGTTATAAAGTATCCATTACAGAAATAGTAAAATGGAATGGACTTCAAGATACCAAAGTAAAAGTGGGTGATCGTTTAAAAATTAAAGCGGATTAAATGCTTTTCTATTTTGATTGATACGACTTAAACCAATGAATAAAATTAGCAATACCCTCTTCTAATCTGACTCTAGGGGTATATCCTATGTCTCTTTCTAAGTCAACTGTATCAGCCCAAGTAATTTCAACATCGCCTTGTTGCATAGGTAAAAAGTTCTTAATCGCTTTTTTTCCAAGATTGTCTTCAAGAAGTTCAATAAAGCGAAGTAATGGAATAGGTTCTCCTCTTCCTATATTATAAACACGATGTTCTGATTTACTGTTTTTAGAACCGACTTCACTGACTTGGATCACACCTTCAATAATATCGTCGATATAGGTGAAATCTCGTTTCATATTCCCATTGTTAAATACTTTTATGGGCTTTTCAGTGGAAATAGCTTGTGCAAATAACCAAGGAGCCATATCTGGACGTCCCCATGGCCCATAAACGGTAAAGAAACGAAGACCTGTGGCATTGATTTGAAAAAGATGATGGTATGTTTCAGCCATTAATTCGTTGCTTTTTTTCGTTGCGGCATAAAGGCTCGAAGGCTTTTCTGTAATATCACTTGTCTTAAAAGGAGTAGATGTATTTCTACCATATACACTTGACGAAGAGGCGTAAACAAGGTGCTCTACAGGATATTTTCTAATGCATTCAAGAATATTAAGAAATCCAGTTATATTACTATCAATATAGGCTTGTGGGTTCTCTAGACTATATCGAACACCTGCTTGTGCGGCAAGGTGTATAACTCGATCAAAATGATATTTTTCAAAAAGGCTTTCTAGTTTAGGCTTATCGGCGAGGTCACAATGTTCAAAGTGAAACAATTCATGATTCAGGCGAGCCAGGCGATCTTTTTTAAGTGAGACAGGATAGTAATCATTTAAGTTATCTATCCCAACGACAAAGTATCCACGTTGAATCAGTTTTAAGCATGTTTCGCAGCCAATAAAACCAGCTGCACCTGTTACTAAAATTTTTGTTTTCATTTTTAAGTCATTACTATTAAAATAAGGAGTAGTTTATTCCAAAAAATAATTCGCCATATAAATCGGGATCCATCATAAAGGTATCCCCATTTTTGTCTGATAGAGTAGGCTTTTCAAAGTAAGTTCTGGAATAGAAATAAGATGTTCTAAAGCCAAAGGAGGCAGACACTTTGTAAAATGCAGCTCGAAAACCGCAGCCCCAAGAATAACCCCAAACACTTGTGTTTACGAATTCAGTTTTTCGATAAATAGCTCTTCCACCAATTGCGCCAGCAAATCCATATAGTTTAAGTAAAGTTTGATAATTGTAACTTGAAATCAGAGGAAGACCAGCATCAAAACCAACTTGTACGGTAAAATGATGTGCATCAAAACTGCCCTGTACAGCAGAAGAGTCTAACGTAAAAAAAGGATCTTCTTCGATACGGGTATTTAAATTTTCATAGCCTTGTTTCAAATTTTTGTCTTTATACCTTATTTCAAAATATTGGTATCCAGCAATTGCATGAATACCTACCCAAGAGTTTAATGGTAAAGTTCCTGAGAAACCATAAAAATGTGATGGATTTACCTGAATTTGATATGGACGATTCATGATTTTGAAATCGTAGGTTACATTATTTTCTGGTATTGAAGAAAGCTCAAAATAGGGACCTATTGTGACTCGTTCTTCATATTTCATGGAATCACTCTTTTTGGGAGCAGCCATAGATGTGTCTATAGTTTGAATTTCTGCACCAAAACAGAGGGTTACTCCCACAAAACATGCCAAAACTATGCTTTTCATACAAATAATTTACAATTAAAATGCGTTTATTGTGATAATTATCGCAAAAAAAGTATATTTTTCTACAAGTTAAAACAATTATTTTTTGGAGATAATCAATGAAGAAGCTTTCTTTGTACTTATTTGTAGCTGTTTTTGTGATGCTTTTTGCAGGTTGTAACAGTAAAATGGACCCTAATGATCCTCAATCAGTAAGAAAAGAAATTGCAAAACAGAAAATTGCATTTACTCCAAATCAATTTGTTTCTTATGCTGCCGCTGGCGATATTGCGAAAATGACCCTTTTCTTACAGGCTGCTTTTGAAATTGATCAACCTGATAATAATGGTAATAATGCTGTTGCCTTAGTTGTAAATCAAGGAAAAACAGATGTTCTAAAATTTCTCTTTGAAAAAGGTGCTAAAGCAAATGTTTTCAATAGTAAGGGAGAGCATGTTGTAGATAATGCTGTTGTCATGGGGCACTATGAAGTTTTACAAGTGTTGATTGATCAATTAAAGAAAGAAGAAGTGGAATTAGTCAATATTACATCAGCTGTCATTATTGCTACAAAAACGGGTAACACTCAAGCTCTTCAAATTCTTGGTGAAGCAGGCGTTCCTCTTCATACTCGTGGTGCTGATGGTTATTATCCGATTCACTTGGCTGTTAAAGGTGGCCATTATGATGCCATGATGTATTTGATTAGTAAAGGTGTGGACTTGAATTCCAAATGCAATCAGGGATACTCAGTATTAGACTGGGCTAAAAATGAAGGTTATTCTCGCTTAATTTCAGCTTTGAAAAAAGCAGGAGCTAAGCATACTCCTGCATATATTAAGGAATTTGGCCGCTAATCCTAATTTTTAATAGTTTTCTTAAAGAACCTCTAGGTTTTTCCTAGAGGTTCTTTGTATTTTTGTAATATGAAAAAACTTTTTTTTATTTGTGTAATGGCGATTTCTTATACTATGGGGCAAGAATCGGTAGAAAGTGTGCGTCGGCAAATTAAGGCTGTACAAGCTGAGACGGCGAGAGAAGTGAATCTTCATAATGAAGAAAAAAAACGTCATTCTGATTTTATTGAAGTAGGGCGAAAAAAAGTAGTCGCTTTGAATTCTCAAAATCAATCTCTTAAAGCTGAAATGGATTCGATGAAGGTAGAGCTTTCTCGATTAAAAGAGGCTCGTCAAAAAGCGCTTTCTTCTTCTCGGTTTTACGAGAATAAAAAAATAAAATACCAAGAGGCTCTTGCTTTAGCCATTGATTCTCTTCAACATCTATTCCAAACAGATTTTCCTTATAAAAATGAAGACGCCGTGAATAGCGTTTCTGAGATTGCTGCTCAGTTAAAAAAAGGACATATTTCTTCTTCTGATGCTCTTGCTCGTACAGTAGAGGTCTTTTTAGAACGTATTCGAATGGGATATACCACTGAAGTATGGAAAGGCTCTTTACCTTTGAGTACGAGAACTGTTCATGGTACTTATATGCGTTATGGAGCCGTTGCTTCTATTTTTGTAAGTTTAGATGGGCAAGAAGTTTTCTGGTTAACTCGTTCTCCAGAAAATAATTATTCATGGAAAGAAGCTTCTCAGGATATGGAAATGCGTACAATAATAAAAGAGGCGCTTAAAGTGGCTGAAGGGAAAACAACTCCTAAGATTGTCCCAATTCCAGTTTATTTGAAAAGAGGTGAGCTTAAATGAAAAACATCCTTTTGATTTTATTTTTTAGCCTAAGTGCTTCCTTTGTTTATGCTGCTCCTCCAAGCGGAGAACAATTAGTAAAAGAACGAGCTCAACTTAATAGTGCAAAAGCGGATTTAGAAGAAGCGAGAAAAAAGAGAGACATGGCTGTAGCGGCTAGATGGAAAGACCGCGAAATAGCAAATAAAGAAAGAGAACTATTCAACGAAAAATACAGAGAGCAAAAAGATAAGATTGATGCCTTAATGTCAGAACGCGCTCGTTTACTTGAAGACGTGCGAGTCGCCCGAGAAGATTTATCTCAAGTCAAAGCGGCAGGTGAAAGAAGTCGTTCCGATTTTTTAGCTTTAGCATTGACTCCTGATGTATTGGATGGTTTAACTCAACTTCAAGAGCAAGGCATTCCATTTAAAATGACGGATCGAATTGAGAATATGAATCGTCTAAAAAAGGAAATCGATTTGTATCGAGATGATCCAATGCGTTTAGTTCGTAGCGTTTTTTCTGTTTTAGAATACGAATTAATTTTCTCTAGAGAAGTGGAACTCGATACAGGAGATTTGATTTTTGATAATAGTGTGAAGAGAGGGCAACGATTGCGCTTGGGCGGGCTTTTTGCGATGCAAAAAAGTGATTCCGATTCGTCTGTTGCACTATTACTTCCTGTGGCTGGAGAGAAAAGCCGTTCTTTTAGCTGGCAAACGAATTTAAAATCTGATGTCCAGACGACGATTTATTCTGCTTTTGCATCAGTGAATGATAAAGAAGAATTCTTAATTCCTGTAGATCCTTTATTGAGCACAACACTTTCTTCTGAACTTGCAAGTCAAAATGAAAAGACATTTAAGGAAAATGCAATTCAATTTTTTAAGGATGGTGGTATTTTAATGTACCCTATTTTTGCTCTTCTTATTTTGTCTATTCTTTTAATTATAGAGCGCTTTATTGTGATCTCTTTCAAGTCCTATTCTAAAGGAACTCACGATGTTTTGAAGGCTTTAGAATCAAATTCAATTGATGAAGCTCGCCGTCTGTCTGTAAAAGTAAAGGGCTCTATTGGTTCTATTTTAAGAAGAGGTTTAGAAAAAGATTATGAAAATAGGGAAGCAGCTGAAAAAGCCATTGAAGAAGTCTTTGCAGCTGAAACTCCTTCAATAGAAAAAGGGTTAAGCTCTATTTCAGTAATGGCTTCAACAGCTCCTTTACTTGGACTTTTAGGAACTGTGATGGGAATGATCGAACTTTTTGAAGTGATTACAATGCATGGCACCTCTGATCCTAAACTACTAGCTGGTGGTATTTCTATTGCTTTAATCACGACTCAGGCAGGTTTGATGGTTGCAATCCCCGTGCAACTTCTACATACGTTTTTGTCAAATCGTGCAGATCGCTTGACTGGAAAGATGGAAAAAATAGGTCTTGTATTATTAAATAGACTTTGGAGCAAAGGTTGATGATTACGGAAATTACCGTATTTGAAACTACTTTACAGATACTCTCTCGTGGTGGGTGGGTTTTAATCCCTATTTTTTTGTTAGGTTGGTTTGCTTGGTTTTTATTGACTGAACGATATTTTTTTTATAAAACTCTTAAGGGAAAAGCTATACAGAAAAAAGAATTACTTGCCTTAGATAATGGAGATCTGAATTATTTATTAAGTTCATTAAAAGAAGGTTATTTGTTAAAATTACTTCAAGCGATTAAACAGTATGAACCCAATGGAAAAAAGGCTGTGCATTATGCTATGGAGGCTGTGCAGCATGATGTTCATTTAAGCTTATCTAAATCTTTAAAGACAATATCGATGTGTGCTTCTTTAGCTCCCATGCTTGGCTTATTAGGCACCGTTTCGGGAATGGTTCATACTTTTGAAGTGATTCAGCTTTTTGGCTTTGGAAATCCAGTGCTTCTTGCGGACGGTATTTCAGAAGCCCTTTTAACGACTCAAGCTGGTCTTTTAGTGGCTTTCCCATTAATGCTTGCATTAAATTATTTGACAGAACGAATTGAGCGTTTAGAAACAAAAGTTTGGAGTCAAACTCTTGCTTTTGAAAGTCGTCTTTTTAGTCAGGAGGACTTGTGAGTTTTATTAAAAATAAGAATAGAAAAGCAAGCGTCATCGATATTTCACCGATGATGGATATGGTTTTTATACTTTTAATCTTTTTTATTGTAACATCTACATTTACTCGTGAAACAGGGGTGGATGTGACAAAGCCAAAAGCTAGTTCTGCAAAAGAACTTGCAAAGGAAAGCATTTTAATCGGAGTGACTAGACAAGGGACTATTCATATTAACGAATCCCAAGTCAACCTTTCATCTCTGCAAACCATTTTAAGGCAAATGATGGCAGAAGCTCCTGATAGGCCTGTGATTATCGTTTCTGACCGAGATGCTCCTTCTGGTCGAATTGTCGATATCTTGGATGAATGTAATATCGCTCGAGTGCGTAAAGTTTCTATTTCGGCGAAGCGAGATGAATAAAAAAATATGAAAAGCTGGATATTGAAATGGCTTCGAATTCCAATAGCACTCGTTTTAGGTTTGCTTATTAATGTTGCTTTTTTTCTAGCAGTGCCATTGATCAATGCATTGTTTTTTAACCGTGAAGAAGCTTCTAAGAAAAGTATGGATGTTATTGCTGAAGTAGAAGTTCTTGTGAATGAAAAACCTAAACAATTAGAACAAAAAACGATTCGTACAATTGTGCAGCCCAATACCTATAAGTTAAATGCAACTCAAAGAGAATCTAGCCGTCCAAGTGGCTTTCAGATGGATTTATCTCTTGCTCGTGGAGAAGGAAGTGGGGACGGTGTCGCTGTCTTTGGTTCAGGTAGTATGGAAAATATTATTTATGAAGCTGGTGAAGTAGATGAAGCGGCTAAGTTATTGAAGGAAGTGCAGCCTAAGTATCCTGAGCGAGCCAAAAAAATGGGTGTTACTGGGTATGTCAAGGTTTATCTTGTGATAGATGTATATGGAACTGTATCTCAACTACGTGTACTTACTTCAGAACCTACTGGGTATGGTTTTGAAGAAGCGGCACTTAAGGCGGTGCGTGAATGGAAATTTGAACCAGCAAAATTAGGCTCTTTCCCTGTTTCTCAAAAAGCCACGAAGGAGTTCCGTTTTG
>JAAYXQ010000180.1 GCA_012515825.1 Fibrobacter sp. | reverse complement strand
CAAGGATAAATGAAGATATCCGTATTTCCCCAATTCGTCTCGTTAAAGATGATGGAGAACAGCTTGTGATAGAAACACACAAGGCTCTTCAGATGGCTAAAGAAGCCGAACTAGACCTGGTGGAAGTATCTCCGAATGCAAAACCGCCTGTTTGTCGCATTATGAACTATGGCAAATTTCGTTTTGAACAAATGAAAAGAGCCAAGGCTGCAAAAGCCAAACAACATATTGTAAAAGTGAAAGAAATTAAACTGCATCCAAAAACAGCTCTTAATGACTATCAGTATCGCATGGAGCAAGCAAAAGACTTCCTAAAAAGCGGAATGAAAGTACGTTTAGTGATGCAATTCCGTGGGCGTGAAATGGCGCACATGGATTACGGTCGCAGACTCATGGATCAAGCTAGAATAGACTTGGCCGAAAGTGGCGACTTGGAAATGGATGCGCGGGTAGAAGGCAATACAATGGCTTCTATCTACACTCCAAAACGCGGGGTAACACCCGCAAAGCCCGTAACCGAGCCCATGGCAGCAGGTGAGGCTTAACATACAACCTACGAGGTACAAATGCCTAAAATGAAAACACACAGCGGTGCAAAGAAGCGCTTTCGCGTGACTGGTTCAGGCCATGTCAAGTTTAAGCATGCTGGCATGCGCCATATTTTAACGAAAAAGAGCACAAAGCGTAAACGTAATCTACGTCAAGCTGGTGCAATCAAAAAATGTGATATCTACCATGTCAAGCGTTTGCTTGTATTGGCTTAATCAAGGAGAGTTAAAATATGCCACGCTCAAAGTCCAGAGTTCCTTCCCGTGAACGTCGTAAAAAAATACTTAAGGCTGCAAAAGGTTTCTACGGTCGTCGTAAGTCCAATATTCGTATTGCGATTGATGCTGTAGCCCATGCTGGCCAATATGCCTATGCTCACCGTCGTGACAAGAAAGGTGATTTCCGCACATTGTGGATTACTCGCTTGAATGCCGCTGTTCGTGAACATGGCGTTAGTTATAGCCAATTCATTTTCTTACTAGGTAAGGCTAATGTCAAAATGAACCGAAAGGTTTTAGCTGACATGGCTGTTGCTGACCCAGCAGCTTTTGCTGAGGTTGTTAAGTTAGTGAAGTCTGTGGCTTAATCTTTTTAGATTAAGAAAAAGGCTCTTCGTTAGAAGAGCCTTTTTTTATAATAAATGAGAAAAAGAATATTTATGGTTTCTATTCATTTTCTAAAACATTTAACTCAATGATTGCCTTAAACATTTTGGATTTAGTAACATCAAAAAAAGAGTCCCTAATTGTATTTAATTAAAGACTCTTTTCTTAAATCTTAATTTTAAAACTTAAAGCTTTTTCCTGCAGTAAGAATCATAGAGTTATGAATTATTACGCCTCCGTGCCAGCCACTTGGGTGAAAGTAACCTAAGCTGACAGAAAGAATATTATCGTAGCTATCAGCATATAATTGGTATGAGCCTTCAAAATTGATTGTGCCATATTTACCTTTTGACCCAAGTCTTGAACCAAGCCACACGCGAATCTCAGGATATACGTCGTAAGAATAATTACCATTAACATAGTTAGTCTCTTTAAGTTTTTTTCTTAGATCTTCATATTGTAAAAAATCTTGATAAAAATGAAGGCCTGCACTTGCTCCAATGGTGAGGAAAAATGGCATTAATTCAACGCCAACTCTAATGCGTTCTTGAATGGAAGCCGTTGAATAGGATTTCTCTTCTTCTGTAAGAGAACGGAAATTTTCATTACAATCAGAATCATCACAAGTAAGTTTTAATTTCCCATACGAACCAAATACAGTTCCGTTAAAGAATAGTGGAGAAAAAAGATTTCCTAAACGATAAGTGACATCAAGATGACCTCCGATAGAAGAATATTCTTTGATGTTTATTCCAGTAGTTAAAATAGAACCGTTTAAGTTTGCACTAAGAACCATTTCGCTGGAATCCGTTTTTTCAGTTCTAGGTTCGTGCATTACAGGAATTGGATTGCTTCCTAAAGCATGCAGTGTCACTGTGTCGCAACCACTTAAAAAAATAGAAATTGTGATTAATAAAAAACATGGAAATAAATATCTAAATGATTTCATCATTACTCTCCTTAATAAATTTTATGATGCGAATAATATAAATTATATTATAGCTATATACACATATATTTTGTGTATAAATTAATTTTATTTGTTTGATCCTCATATAAAACTTTCAAGTTTTTTACCTTAAAAGTCTTGCTCCGCTTTTTTAAATATCGATATAAAAAATAATATAATCTTGTATAGCTCTTCAATTGTGTAGGCTTTTATATTAAATAAGGTGTATAATAAATTAATAACAACGAAATCATATTTTGAAATCGTTGTTACAGATACTATAGATTTATTCTGTTTAACGTTCTAGTGAAATACTATGAATAATACATTCCTCATTAGCTCTTGAAGATTGTAATACCAGTTTACTACCTATTAGAATATCAGACGTATTTAATTCAGTAGGAATTAAGTCTTCTATGGAGAACACCTTGTTCATGAATAACCCATTTAAGGTTCCATTTTTTAAGAAGGATCTAGACTTTGTAGGATTATCAATGTACAAGAAAGAATTTAAGCAAGTATTTGGTGAGTAAGAGACGCGAATTTTAGTATATGGATTGAATGAATAGGACTTTTTAAAAGACCATTGAACTCCATCATAGGCTTTTTCAAAATAAAAGCGAGCGCCCTCTCTGGTAGAATTCTTATAATTTAAATCATGAGGAGCGTTCGTATTCCATGGAGTATAGAAAGTATAGTTTCCAGGATAAATATTAGAAAAAGGAATAGGCGATGGTTGAGGTGAATCAGAAACAGTATTTTTAATAAATCGGATTTTAGAAATGGTGACATCTCCACCAGAAGAGTTTAGTACAAGTCTGATCCATCTGAATTTTTGAAGTGCGCCTGGTGAAGTTGGAAATTGCCATCGAATGGTGTGATATAATCCATCAGGAGAAATAGATTTTTCTTCTAGTTGAATTTGATGAGAGCCGTCTTTCACTTGGTTCAAGAGAATCTCTGCTTTGAGCCAATTAGACTTAGGATTATCCATTTTAAGAACAACTTCAAATAGCCCGCCTGCAGGCAGACTTTTCCCATAATCAAAAGAAGCGACTTTTTGCCACCGTGCAGGAACAAAAAAGGAAACATTCTCTGTCATTTCATTTTGTTCTGGAGCATAGTCATAACGAGCAAAATGAGGCGTTTCATGTTGAATGCGACCAGCATTCAATATGGCTTCAGGGATTTTACCTTGATCTAGGCAACTCGTTTTTGGATTAAATTGACCAATAAAATAAGGATTGTCGAAAGTATTATTTTCTTGGTTATAATCGATTTTTGCAAGTTCACACATTAATCGCCATAAATCAGTTTGAATACCTTGAATTACGTTTGTTTTTGGGGTTCCATCTAAATTATAAGGTGGCTCAATATGACGACCACTATAACTTTCTTTATAACGAGGGTGTGTTTTATCTACTGCGTAGAAAGCCTTTGCTGTAGACGAATTCCCAGGAGACTCGAAGGATAAACCACTTTCTGTTTGAGAATGAGCGCATTTCACTGTAGTGGAAATTTTCCCATCACATAGTAAATCAAGAGAGCTCGTGGTAGGAATAAAACTCGTACTTTTAGTGTTTAATTCATGAGCATCCCACTTTCCATAAAAATTGAGAGAAAAAAAAGTTTTCTCGAAATAATTAGGAATCTCTTGTAAATAGGCGCTTTCAAAAGCGTTATATAGAGTTTCTATAAATGGGTACGTGCTCCCTTGAACTAGGTCCCAAGTGGTATTACCTTTCAGTGTCCATTTATTATCAGTATCCATATATTCGTAAATTCTATTTTCTGCAAAAACTTGGCTATTGTCAGAAGTAAAATTAGATAGGCTAGTCGCACGACCCCAAACTTTTGATCCTTTTTCAGCATAGCGATTTAATTGATAATATGCTTTATTAGGACGTTTATTTGGGACGCCTTTCAGTTGCCCCTGACTTATTAAAATAGATGGGAATCCTTTATAATTAGCGGCTTTTCGATATTCATTAAATAAAAAGCGTTTTTGATCCAAATTAGGTGCAAAATCATTGGCACTTTTAGAAGTTGTTTTCTTAGTATTATAAATCAATAATTGTTGTGCTCCTGGGCCAGAAACTAAATCTAAAAAATCTTCAGCGGCGCCTTGTTTTGCTCCTCTAGCCCAAAAATCAATAGCTGCTAGAACACCTCTTGGCATTACAGCTCCTTGATGAGGGGAGTCTAGCGAAGAAAACATTTTTATTTTAGGAAAATGAGAAGGTTTTTGTGAATCATATAAGTATGCTGCATAACGACCAATGACTCCACCTTGACTAATTCCTAAAAGAATAAAAGAATCATCCTTCATTTGTGGCCATAAATAGACTTTGTTATCGGATAAATAATAAAGCATTTTTTTTAATGAATTTGCATTTGCTTGCAGCGTTTTTTCTACAGTTCTTGGAAATTGAACAAGTATGGGTGTATAACCAAAAGCTTTTAGAACCTGAGGAAAACCATATGCATTTGCGTCTTGTTCAAAATCTTCCAGAGAACGTTTCTCCTCTGTACTTAAATGAATCCCATCAATAATCAAAAAAGGCTTTTCTATATAGAATGTCGAAGAGGCCTTCTCATTTTTAGGAGGATCAATGAATCGAATTCGAATTTGTTCTGCAACAAACGGGGAAAGAATTTTCTGTTTCCCATTTGCTGTGAAACATTTATTATGAAAAGAAAAGTCGAATTTTGCTTTTTGCTTGCTGCAAAATCCATCTTTTTTTAAGTCATAGAAGGATAAATCAAAAGAAGAGGCTAAAATAGGGCAAGCACAAATCAAGAGAGTGAAAAGAGGTAATAGTCTAAATAAAAACATTAGCGAACCTCCAAAAGAAGGGTGGTTTCAATGATATCACTACCATGATAAAGTTTTACAGGGATAGAGTGAAGACCAAGAGAATCAAAAGAATGGGTAATTCTAGAGCGAATCTTCAAAGAGACCCATTGATTATGAAGAAAGAGTTCTATCTCTGGCATTGTTTTTTGATTTGTTGTAATAAAGTAGGGGTCAAGAATGAATTCTACTTTTGAACCATAAATGAAAGAAGAACTAAAGCCTGAAACCATTATTTTTGAGGATTCCAAATGTTTTT
>JAAYXQ010000300.1 GCA_012515825.1 Fibrobacter sp. | reverse complement strand
ATTTTTCCATCAGCATTTAATTTTTGTATGGTTTCAAAGAAAGCACGAAGATCACGAGCAGAATCGACATCTGGAGCTTTTGCACCCACTTTCATAAAGACTTGAGCGGCAATAGATGCACCCATACGATTTTGACCGCGGCCTAAATCGATTAAGAATAATTTAGATGGTGTTTTAATTAATTGAGGTGTTAAAGTTTTACGCACATCTGCACAAGGAGCAAAAGCAGAAATCACTAAAGAAATCGGAGCAGTCACACGGTGGCTTCCTTTTTCATCTGCCCAAACAGTGCTCATACTCATAGAGTCTTTACCCACAGGAATCGTAATGCCTAAGTCTGGACAAAGTTCCATACCAACGGCTTGTACAGCTTCATAAAGATCAGCGCCATCGCCTTCATAGTTTGGAGCAGCCATCCAGTTTGCAGATAAATTCACGCGCCCCATTTCTGGAACATAAGCAGCCGCTAAGTTAGTCAACGCTTCGCCTACAGCAATACGAGCGCTTGCTGCTGGAGAAATAATGGCGACTGGAGAGCGTTCTCCAATACTCATCGCCTCACCTTGATAAGAATCAAGTGTTTGAGAAGTCACAGCACAATCGGCTACAGGAACTTGCCATGGACCCACCATTTGATCTCGGCAAATCATGCCTGTCACGGTACGATCGCCAATGGAAATCAAGAATGTTTTATCTGCCACAGAAGGATTTGCTAAAACACGATGAGCCACGTCTTTAATAGTCGTAGACGCAGGGAAAATTTCGTTTGTAAGAGGTCTTTTTTGGCTTGTCTCATTACGAGTCATGCGTGGAGGTTTTCCAAGCAAGACTTCTAAAGGCATATCAATTGGCTTGTTATTAAAATGAGAATCATTTAAGGTCAAGTGACGTTCAGGAACAGCCTCGCCCACAACGGCGTAAGGGCAGCGTTCACGCTTACAAATCGCATCAAAAGCATCTAAACGATCGGAGGCTACAGCCATCACATAACGTTCTTGAGATTCGTTGCTCCAAATTTCAAGAGGGCTCATGCCTGGTTCATCATTTGGAATTTTGCGCAATTCAAAATTTCCGCCTAAGCCGCCATCGTTCACTAATTCTGGAAGTGCGTTGGATAATCCACCAGCACCGACATCGTGAATAAAAGAAATTGGATTTTCATCATTCAATGCCCAGCAACGATCAATCACTTCTTGACAACGGCGTTGCATTTCTGGGTTTTCGCGCTGAACACTCGCAAAATCAAGATCTTCATTACCACTACCGCTCGCTACAGAACTTGCAGCACCGCCACCAAGCCCAATAAGCATCGCTGGCCCACCTAAAACGATCAAGTGGTCTTTAGGATTAATATTTCCTTTGGCAATATGTTCTTCTTTAATATTACCAAGGCCGCCAGCAAGCATAATAGGCTTATGATAGCCTCTCACTTCAGCGCCTTTTTCAGCAGGAACTTCAGCTTCAAACGTACGGAAATAACCTAAAATATTAGGACGTCCAAATTCGTTATTAAAGGCTGCACCACCAAGAGGGCCTTCAATCATAATATCTAAAGGGCTTGCAATTCGGGAAGGCTTTCCAAAATCACGTTCCCAAGGCTGAACGGCACCTGGAATTTTCAAGTTAGAAACACTAAAACCAGTTAAACCAGCTTTTGGTTTAGATCCTCTACCAGTGGCTCCTTCATCTCGAATTTCACCGCCAGAACCTGTGGCTGCTCCTGGGAATGGAGAAATGGCTGTTGGGTGGTTATGCGTTTCTACCTTCATTAAAATATGCACTGGTTCTTTGTGCCAATCGTACTTATTTGTCTTAGGGTTCGCATAAAAACGTCCGCCTTCGTAGCCAGCCAT
>JAAYXQ010000179.1 GCA_012515825.1 Fibrobacter sp. | reverse complement strand
CGATCTTCATTTTCTATTAATTCTTTAATGGCGTTTAAGATTCTAGCAGAACTTAAATCTGAACCATCGTCTTGTTTTAAGCCATTTGTAAAAAACTGTTTTAACTCATAGATGCCGTATGGCGTTTCAACATACTTGCCGTTGGTGACTCGATTAACGGTACTTGGATCTCGCTGTATATCATCTGCAATGGTCTGTAGAATCATAGGATGCAAGTATTCTGGCCCCTTAATAAAAAAGTCCATCTGGCGTTTAAGAATAGCATTCATTACAAGCTCAATAGTGCTCTGGCGATTATCCACGCTACGTAAAAAGGAATTTGCAGCATTTAATTTTTCTCGTATATATTCTTTATCTTTTTTCGAAGTACTAGAATTCATTAAAAGCTTACGATACGTTTGATTGATTCGTAAACGACTGCGAAAAGGAGCTTCTTTTACAATGACTTTAAAAACGCCTGGTTTTTCTTCCACCACACTCATATCTGGAACAATCATTTGAATAGAAGAGTTCGAAATTTGTACGCCTGGATGAGGAGACAACTTTGATAATTCCTGAACTGCTCCTTGAACTTCTTCTGTCGTGACATCAAGCTCTTTTGCAATAACACCATAGCGTAAAGTCTTCAAAGATTCAAAATGTTTTTCTAAGATCCGAATCGCTAAAAGAGAAAAATCTGGCAAACTGTAAGCCTGAATTAATAAACATTCCCTTAAATTTCGAGCTCCAATTCCTCTGGGGCTTAAGGACTGTAAAATATGAAATGCTTCACGTACAAAAAAGGAGGCCTCTTCTAGTTCTTTCTTATTCTGTAAAACTTCTTCTGCTTCTAAAATATCTGGATTTGAACTCGCTAAATATTCTGGTGAAATTTCTTCAACTTCTTTAAAACCGCTGCGCACTTGCAATGTGGAAACATCTTGAGCTAATGCGCTTTGTACATATCCTTTTTCATCTAAACAATCAATTAGATATTCCACCACAACAACAATTCGTTCTGGACGCTTCCAACTTCTTAATTGATTTTTTAAGAAGTCTTGCATACTCTGAGACTCTGTGGGTTGACGGATCCACTCTTCTTCTTCAGGATCTGGAACATTCAAGTCTTTTAAGGGACGATCAGCATCTACAAAACCTTCTTCAAAATACTTGTCCCAGTCAATTAGTTTTTCATCTGGATCATCAATAAGCCCTGTTTCAACATCATCGCTATCTGAATTCACATCGGAATAGTCTTCAGGATAATCTTCGACTAAAGAGTCCGCTTCATCCTTCTCTTCTGTATCGGCTAATTCTAAAAGTGGATTTTGTTCTGTTTCTTGTTTAATCGCCGTTTCAAGATCAAGCGTATTCATCTGCAAAATCGTGATCGACTGGAGCATCTGTGGTGACAACGTCTGCTCTAAACGAACTCCTTGATTTAATTGCATTCCCAGATTCATATCTTCTCCCTAATTTAAACGGAAAGACTCTCCAAGATAAATACGACGAGCCTCTTCGTCTCCAGCTAAAAATTCAGAAGACCCTTCTGTTAGCACCTGGCTTTTATACATAATGTAGGCACGATCCGTAATTGAAAGCGTTTCACGAACGTTATGATCTGTAATTAAAATTCCCATGCCTTTATCTCTTAAATCAGAAATAATTGATTGAATGTCTGCAACGGCAATAGGATCTATACCTGCAAATGGTTCATCTAACAGTAAAAATTTGGGATTGGATGCTAAGGCTCGTGCAATCTCCAAACGACGACGTTCTCCGCCTGAGCAGCTATAGGCTTTTGTTTTTCGTATATGATCAATCTTAAATTCGCTTAGTAATTCTTCTAAACGATTTTTTCTTTCTACTCGTTTTAGGTTCTGCGTCTCAAGAATAGCCATAATATTTTCTTCGACATTCATCTTTCTGAAAATAGAAGCTTCTTGAGGCAAATACCCCACTCCTAAGCGAGCACGACGATACATTGGTTTAGAAGTCATTTCAATATCATCTAAAAATATTTGCCCACTATCTGGACGGATCATACCCACAATCATATAAAAAGTGGTTGTTTTCCCTGCTCCATTGGGGCCAAGTAGGCCGACTATTTCGCCTTGAGAAACTCGAATAGAAGCCTCATGAACCACTTGTTTTCCGCTATAAACTTTGCATAATTTATTTGTATGTATTGTATGGATCACATCATTCATCGCTCTTTTTCCCTTCGAGATTTTTTCTCGCTCTTAGACTATCTTTCGAAAGAATCACTTGATTTTTTTTTATTCTTTCCATTCTATTTCTTCTTCTCTCAGACTCCGGTTTTCGAACTATAGTAGAATCTCTTTTAAACTCTTTTCTTTTATCCTCTTTACCCACGCTTTTCTCTAAATCAAAATAGCGCCCACTAGCAAGAGTCTTACCGCCAATCATTCTAAGAGAGCCTACTTTACCATCTTTGAAATCCACCTGAATCGTATCTCCAGAAGATTCATTTCGACCAGATACACTGCGATTTTCTTTCACATAAAAATATGTGCTTTGAGCATTTCCGCCCACAATGGCTTTATTTACCTTTCCCTTCTCAAAATATATATCTAAACGATTACCATCCATTAGATTTTTATAATCTGGTAAATCTTCTTCAAAAAAGAATCCCTTGGCGTTCACATTCACATAAAGATGTTTTATTTTACCTTTTTCAAATTCTACAAACAATGTATCTCCAAAAGCCTCTGTGTGTTGCGCTGGTTGACGTCCCTTTCCTTTTTGTACTTGCTTACCATGAGCATTTCGAATCACTAATGCCGATTTAAGGCTTTTTCCATCGGGTTCTAAAACTAAATAAATGGAATCACCTTGAATCATTTCATTTTCTAAATGACAAATCGGATTTCCCGATAAAGACATCCAATTATTTTTTTTGTCAAAATAGGCGGTATCGCAAGTCACAAGCATTTTTTCTTGTTGAATTTTTACTTCTCTAAAAGCGGAAGCAAATTCATTCTTTTTATGATATACAATCTTCTTTGCCTTAATCGATAAGGTGTCTATACTATCGCCTTTCATTTCATATTGATGCAATATGGGTTTATCGGGCATCGTTAAGATCCCTTCTTTTCGATCATATGTTAAATGCTCTCCAAAAAAAGCATACGTGTTTTGAGAGTCAGCAGCAACTACATTCCCTGTGGCTGAAGCAAAATTATTTTTCTTCTGATAGACGCCACTGCTAGCTCTAATGAAACCATCTGTGTGAGTAAATAAAAAGCCCCCATCACATTGGACCATATCAATATCGCGATTCCAAATAGCTCTCTGCGTTTTAAACTGAATACTATCGTGAATAAAATGGACTTTTCCTTGTAACAACAAACTACCTCTAGTTCTTGCTACAGATAAACTATCTGCATGACGCATAATCAAAGGAGAACTTTGAGCACTTAGAATACTACAAAAGAGTAATAGAAATAGAATGCTAAAATGATAGCGACTCATTCAGCCATTCTCCTTGCTCGAGGGCGTTTCGATTTTGGATCTATTCCTCTCTCCTTTCTCAATGAATCACGTTTAAGCATACTACGTTTTTGCCTATCTTCCGCTACCTCTTTATCAGTTAAAACACGAACTTCACGATCTGTTTTTTTTGCTTTATTCATTCGTGGATTATTAGAGACCGATTCTTGTTTTTCATTTTTAGTAGAAGGCTTTTCTCTTGTACTCGATGGTGAAGAAGTCTCCTCTAATAACGTTTTATCTTCTTCTTTTAAACGTTTAGCGGCATCTTGAAAAATACCTGTCACCTCAGATAATATTCTCCAATTATCCATTTTAGCATCACTGATAAAACCTTTTCCTTGTAAAACGTCTCCATCTTCTGTAACCACTCGAACATAGCTATCTGTTTTTACCATGTTATCTCTTTTGTGCCACAAAAGAGAATCCGCTCGAACAGAAGCTCCCTTTGGAGTAAAAGCAAAAACATGTCCATACGCAAAAACGTAATTCATCCCCATATCGAGCCTACCAGAATCAGCACGTAGAAACGCTACCTTTTCTCCAAGCGAATCAAAAATATCAACAAGTATTGGACGTGCAAAAACTTTATCATTAGAGGCCCAACGTTCTAGGTACGCTGTTTTTAATTTCCACGACAAAACTTCTTCTTCATAAAAATCAAGCAGAGTAGTATCGTTAAAAAGCATCAAAGGACGCTCTACATTTATCCATGGGGCATCCTCTTCAATTTTTTCACAGCCAGAAAATAATCCCGCACACAGAAAAGAAATTCCTCCAATAAGAATCCATTGGAGATTTTTTAAGGTTTTATTTAAGGTCCGATGCAAAAAACATGCCATATATTGAAAATTATAAATTTAGAGCCCCTGATTTTATTAAATGAGCCCTAAAAATAAGAAATTCAGGCGTATAACCTGAATTTCGAATTCAATTTTATAAAAATGGTGGTTTATTATTCATTCCATGCTTTAGACGGACTCTACCTGACATAGGAAATGGATTGAATCGCTTTGATTTTATTATTTTCTAAAAATACAATCTTATATACACCATTCTGATTCATTCCAAGATCACTCCAAGAAGAAACCTGTTTTACAGAGGCCATGAGTTTCCCTTTTAGATTATAGACTTGAAGTTCTCCACGGCCAGCACTCATTAAGGAGAGAATCTCTGATGATAAAATAGGTCGTTCCCCTTGGCTTAGAATTGGAGGCAATGCTCGTGTTCTGATTTTTAGAGACTCATCTATTTTAATAGAATAAATCAAATGGACTTGCACTTCTTCTGTAGCTGATTTTTGATACACAAGCGCTTGTTTTATAAGGTAAGAATCCCCTTTAACAGAACGATCAGGATACTGTCCGATATTGGCTGTTAGTGTATTTTTATTAATCTCAGAATAGATTACCGCTTGATCTCCATAACTCACCACTTGACCTTCTGCATTATACCAATGCCCAGGATCTATTGCCGTTGAGTTTGCATCAAAAGATTCATCTGGATTCACTGCATAATAACGAATATCTGTTCCTATTTTTTCGACTAAATCGGATTCAGATAAACCAAATGCTAAAGCGATAGCGCTTTTATCTAAAGGAACTGCAGTAGGAGAGTAATCTGATTTAGGAGACATCGTGAGCTGAAAAGTAAATTCCTCTACTGTTGTCTTTAACTTGATAAAATGAGCGGTGACGCTTTTATCTTGATCTAGTTTTAGTACTGCAGGGTTTTCAGAACCAGTCAAATCACCACTCCAATGATCAAAAACATACCCAGGCGTTGGCGTTGCTTTTAAGGTGAGAGATCCCGATGGATAACTTCCCGAAGAAGGGGAAATCGATCCAGAACCATCTACAGCGGTACTTAAAGAATAATTCGTCGTAGATTCATTTTGTTCTCCAAGTAAATTCGTATTGGAAAACTTGACTTGATAAGGCCACTGTTCATCATTATAAGTGGAATCATCCCAAACGTGATGCCAATGTTCTTGAGGCGCTCCAGAGACGACTAGCCACAAATAAGAACAACCTGCTGGAACATTAAAACTTAATGCGCCTTCTGGATTTTTCCCTCCACTATACTCAAGAGACCCTACATCACTATAAACTCTTTCTCCATTATTTAAAAGAGCTACAAAACCAAAATACCAGCCCGCTTTATCGATGTTTATTGAACGATACCCACTGGCTCCTGCCTTTCCTTGAAAGTGTACAGAGACTTGAGTTTCAGTTGATGGGGCGTTTAACTTAATACTATTATAGCCATAATTTTCTATGGTGACTGCAGAATCGACAAGCCAGTATTGATCTGTTGTTTTTTTCATTTTCACCTGAGCTCGACGTTGAATATAGTTCGCCCCTCTTTGTTTAATTGCAGGAAGATCCCATGTCGTTAAACGAACAGCGTGTTCAAAAATTTCTTCATTAAATTCACTTTGAGAAACATTAAAAAGTCTTTTATAAGCATCTACAGGGTCTTCTGGACGACGAGATTCTCGCCATAAGCGTCCCATGAAATCAAT
>JAAYXQ010000178.1 GCA_012515825.1 Fibrobacter sp. | reverse complement strand
AGAAAAGATTTTTGGCTAATTGCTGTGTTAAAGTACTACCACCAAATTTTGTTTTTCCTCTTAGTTGATTTGCATCTAAAGCTTCTGCGATCGCCCGCACATCAAAGCCTGGATGGAAATAAAAGCCAGCGTCCTCACTTGCGATAACCGCTTTCTGAAGATGTTTACTAATGCTATCTAAAGGTACAAATTCATGTTTAATTTCAAAATTAGGATTTGAATCCAGAAGAGCTTTCATATAATTACTCATCTCTGGTTGTACGTATTTCAACGAAATTACATTATCGTAAATTTTATATCCATAATCAAAAGCTCGATATAATAAGTAAGAAACAACAATGGAAAACGCTGCCGCATATAAAAATAAGGCTAACAATACGCCACGCGCTAGATAATTTAATATCCGATAAATCCACTTAAATATGAGAAAAGAAATTCGTTTGATCTGAACAAGTACTTTTTTAAACTCTACATTCATATTCCTAAACCTAAATAATTAGCGCTGATTGAACCAGTCATTAATATCTTGACCTTCTTTCAATTTTAAACGTTCGTCTTCAATACCGCGACCAAAAAGAGCCGTTTGAATTTGAGCTCGCTGAAATAAGTTTTGAACTAATTCCGTTGCTTCTCGGCCTGGCCCATCTTGATCAAAACAAAGCACTACTTTTTTTTGAGCAAATAGAGAAACCCATTCTGGTTTAAACGATTTTACTCCAGGAATCCCAACTGCCTCCATATTTCTGGAAATCATAGTGAGAGTATCTACAACTCCTTCGCAAAGAAAAACCCAACCAGGTTGTTGATTTAAAATCACCTTATTATAAGGATAAGGTATTTCACCTTTTAGATTTAATTCTTTTGGAACAACGCTCGAATCAATGGCTCTTGCTTGAAAGAAAAGGGAGCGGACATGCTCATCTAAATACGGAAAAATTAGAGGATGCTTATAATAACGTAGGTTTCCTCGATCATTATACAATCCTGTTTTTTGTAAAAGTTCTAAGCCAAACTCAGAAAGTAACGACTTATTAAGGGCACTATAATCTGAAATATAACGAAGACGCATTTTATCCCAAGCAGGTTTAAAAATACGACGACTAGCTAACCAACGAGCCGCAGGCGTTCCGTCGACAACTGAAAGGCGCTTTAAGAAAGATAAAACCACCTTCATCCGTTCTTCAGGCTTAATTTCTGGCTTCGCTTGTTTTACAGGCCTTGCTATACTTGGTTCTGTAATTGATTTGTTTAAGGAAGTTAACCCATGGATTTGAGTCTGAGACATGAACTCTGTTTGTAACCACTCTAAAGCCTCTGCAAAAGAACAACTACGAGCTTGTTTCACTAGTTCAAAAACATCCCCTCGCATATCTTCACAAACCCAACACGTAAAAAGGCCCTTCTCCTCAGAAATAGAAACGGAAGGCGTACGATCTCCATGAGCATGGCGCATGGGATATAAGCAACGGAATTTGCCTCTTTGCACATCAATTCCAAGTGCATTAGCGACTGCCGTGATCGATAGGGACGCTTTTATTTTATCTATGTCATCGCGTTTGATTTGCATCTTTCTAAATTATTTGATATGGCTTTCGTTAATATAAAAGAAAATTACTCTCTGCGTCATTTAATTTCATTTAGAGTGGGCGGTGAAGCGCGATTTTTTTGTGAAATAGAAACAAATGAACAATTTTTAGAAGTTAAAAAAAAAGCGATTCAACAAAACAAGCCTCTTTTTATTCTTGGACGCGGTACAAACGTTGTTATTTCTGACAAAGGCTTTGATGGCTATATCGTGAAGCTGTCACGTTCTTTTTCTGAATTATCCATAGAAGACTCTATCATAAAAGCGAAAGCCGCGACTCCTTTATCGAGAATAGCTCGAGTATCCATTCAAAATAATCTCAGTGGTATGCATTTGCTCGCAGGTATCCCAGGAACATTAGGGGGTGCTATCTACATGAATGCAGGGGCATACGGGCAAGAAATTTCTCAAACGGTAATAGAAGTCAAAAGCATCAATGATCAAGGGCAAATCATTACCCGAGACGCTTCTGCCTGTTCTTTTTCTTATAGGCACTCTATTTTCCAAGATAATAAAGAATGCGTTCTAGAGGCCTCCTTTCAATTGACTAAAGGCTCTAAAGATGCTCTAGAAAAAGAAATGAATACAGTGATGCAAAAAAGAAGAGATTCTCAACCTCTAGAATACCCCAATGCAGGTTCTGTTTTTAAAAGAACTCCTCAAGATTTTCCTGGAGCTTTGGTTGAAAAAGCAGGGCTCAAAGGATTTTCTATTGGTGGTGCCATGGTTTCTCCAAAACATGCGAACTTTATAATCAATACAGGGAATGCCACCGCTCAAAACATCTATGATTTAACAAGCGCAATCATTGAAACTGTATTTAAGCAAACAGGGATTACTCTCGAGCGAGAAATCATCTTTTTAGGTGATTTTTAAAAAAGACTACTTGTAAATAATAGCGATAAGCGACAATAGCAAGAATCGCTCCAATTCCATCGGCTATTAAATCATAGCCAGAGACAAATCGGCCTGGTGTAAAGCTTTGGTGAAATTCATCAGAGACACCATATAGTACGGTTAATAAAAATACTACAAGAGCAATTCGAATAGGAAACTTTTTCCAAAGAGCTGGCTTAAACCAAAACGAGAAAGAACACCCTAAAGCAGCATAGGCTATCGTATGGAGTATCTTATCTGAGCCATAAAATAACGAAGGTAAATCCGTTCCTGGTTTTGAAGACATATGGAATAAAACAGCCATTATGAGAATAGCAGAGACATATCGTAAAAATGGATATTGAATAAAGATTTTTTCTATCATAGCCATATTATAATAGAAAATTCTAACTTTTCTTTTTATGAAAGCCATTACATTAAAAGCTGGACGCGATAAATCTGCATTACGCCGTCATCCTTGGGTTTTTAGCGGAGCGATCGACAAAGTCCTTGGAGACCCAAGTCTTGGGGATTCCGTTGAAATTTATTCTTATGCTGGGGATTTCTTAGGCATGGGAGCTTATTCTCCTTCTTCTCAAATTAGAGCTCGATTCTGGAATTTTGGAGAGAAGAAAAACATAGGAGAAGATTACTTCTCTGAAATCTTAGACCTTGCTATAGAAATACGCCGTGCTAGAGGCTTTGATATTCAAAATAAAGAGAATGCGTTTCGTTTGATTAATGCTGAAAACGATGGGATTCCTGGTTGTATTATCGATAAATATGGTCCTTACTTTTCGATTGAAATTTTATCCGCTGGCGCAGAAGTTTTCCGAAAAATCATTTTCAAATTACTCGTCGAGAAAACAGGCTGTACAGGGATTTTAGAACGATCCGATTCAGAAGTTCGTACCAAAGAAGGTTTACCTTTACGCAAAGAAGTGGCTTATGGGAATGTGCCTACTGAACCTGTTCTGATTAATGAAAACGGCGTTCTCTTTGATATTGATCTTTGGAACGGGCATAAAACAGGCTACTACTTAGATCAACGTGATGCTAGAAAAAGAATCGGAGAATTAGCATCTGGGAAAAGTGTTTTGAACTGTTTCTGCTATACAGGAGGCTTTGGTCTTTACGCGCTAAAAGGCGGTGCTAAACACGTTCACCAAGTCGATGTATCTAAAGAAGCTCTGAAGATTGCACGTGATTTAGTATTAAAAAACAAGCTCCCTACAAGCCAAATTACACATACACAAGCCGATGTCTTTACCTACTTAAGGCAATGTCGAGATAAAGGGCTTCAATTTGATTTAATCATCCTTGATCCGCCTAAATTTATAGAGTCTAAAGACAGCTTAAATAAAGGAGCTCGTGGGTATAAAGACATTAACCTTCTCGCGATCAAGCTTTTAAGCCCTGGTGGGCGTCTTGCTACTTTTAGTTGTTCTGGTTTAATGGAAATGGATCTATTTCAGAAAATCATTGCCGATGCGGTAGAAGATGCTAAACGAAGTGCTCAAATTATAGAACGTTTTGGGCAACCAGCAGATCACCCTGTAAAAACGTCCTTCCCTGAAGGGCAATATTTGAAAGGTCTTTTAATCGAAGTGGAATAAAACTAGCGCTTGTTTTGACGTGGTAATATAGAAGCATTCTTTTCTTGCCATACCGCATCTTCCCAAGCTCTTTCTGCTTCATTTGCCCAGTCTGAATTAGGGTAGCTCTCAACAATTTCTCTATACTTCGCGACTGCAGAACGGAAATCACGACGTTCTCTGTATATGTTTCCAATTTGTAATAAAGCGAATGAATACTCTTCATCGCTTGTTTTATTTTCAATAAATTCTCGATAAATAGAAAGAGCTGTTGCTAAATCGCCCTTTCTAAAAGCAACATTTGCTGCATCAATAGAACGTTCATCTGTAGAAACCTTAGAAACCTCTGGAGGAGTTGATTTCACAGCATCTACGACTGCTGGCGTAGAATCTACTTGTGTCTTTGGAGTCGAATCTACTGCATCTGTAGTACCTGTTAATTCCGCAAGCCTTGCAAGCGCAGGGTCTTTAGGATCTAGAGATGACATAGTTTCTGAATAAAGACGAAGCTCAGCAATTTCTAAATCTTTCTTATTTTTCTTTTTATAAATAAGACTTAAATAATAATGCGCTTTAGGCCCTAATTCAGGAAAATCAAAAGCACGTTTTAAATTATACTCTGCTTTATCTAACTCCCCTAATTCATAACGGACTAAGCCAGCATAGTAATAAGCTCCAGGATGCCCTGGTTCTTGTTTTAAGACTTCTCTCCAAATAGAAGCCACCTCATTATATTTTTTGGCTTTAAAAAGTTCAACGCCTTTTAAGAATAGAGGGCTATTATAAGAAAACTTTGAAGAAGAGTCTTTAGCAACCGTTGCTGAAGAAGGGACTGGAGCGACAGAAGAAGAAGAAGGTAGAACAATTGAAGACGAAGAAACGACTACAGAAGAAGAGGAAGGAGGAATCACTGAAGAGGATACAGGAATTTCTGAAGACGATGATAGTTCCACTGAAGAAGACGATTCTTCAACAACAGGAGGTTGGTTAGCAGGGTCTTTCGCACGTTCGTCTGCGGCCCCTTTTTTATTTCCTAATACTTCATAAATTCGAGCGGCACCTTCATAAGCCTCACTCATCTGAGGAGCATAGCGATAAGCTAAACGGTAATTAGCTAGTGCTCGGCTATAATCTTTCATTTTAAAACGGACTTCTGCAGCAGCAAAATAGGCCTGTGCATTATTGGGATCCGTTGCAAGAATAGCGTTGTATTCTCCAATAGCTTTTTCATACTCGCCTGCAGCAGCAAAACGGGCTCCTTGTTCTAAACGAGGATCTATTGCTGCAAAGGAAACATCGATCAGCAAAACTAAAAGTAAGATAACATGATAAAAGCGCATAACTAAATAATACTAAAAACAATATTAAAATTTTTAACGATTTGCCATTTT
>JAAYXQ010000177.1 GCA_012515825.1 Fibrobacter sp. | reverse complement strand
TTTCGAGTCACTTCATTTTTACTGATGGAGTAATTATAAGTGAATTTCACTTTCATAGATGGTCTATCGTTCACTGGAGCCGAGCTTTCATTAGTTCCCAAAAGAGCAAATTGACCTTTTGCACCAACCCTAACCATGCCTTCATGCTCTTGATCATATTCAAAAATAACACCCGATGATTTTCCGTCATCAAGCGCACAAGAAATAAAGAAGAATGTGAATAGTATTAATAAAGAGCGCATTCTAATCTAGTATTTTTAAAAGTGAATCTAAACGTGAAGTAAGTAGAGCGGCACCAATGTTATTTAAATGGTCATCATTATAAAACATATCATAAGAATAATCATTTTCATTCATTTTATATTCATCTAATAAATGAAAATCAGGATATTTTTCTTCTAACTCTTTCATTTTTTCTATCGCAGCTATAGCCACAGATCTCCTTGGCCCATAACGACCATAAGCACCTGTTTTCTTAAAACCAGATACTTGAGGAGCAATGACTCCAACCACATAAATATTTCTTTTTTCAGCGTTTTTTAAGAAAGACTCTAGCGCATCTAAGTTTCTATCAATAATATCTGGAGGCGCATGATTCCATAATGAATCTTGATATACAAACGCTTCTCCTTCTTGAGAAAGCGATTTAGGAGGAATATAATAATATCCCTTATATATCATATAGGTCGTATACATCTCATTACTGACAGGATTTATATAATCCAACCATTTCAGGAAGGACGACGGTAAACTATCCACCCAAAAATTATGATTTTGATCATAAGCATAACCTTTAGATGCCGAAAAGTAAGCTTCATGATGATCATCATAACCATCCCATATATCTATATCAATTCCTATAGCCACTCCTTTTAGGTTAGATACATGATTGAACGCATAATTTTCTAAAAAGAATACTGAACTATACAATCTATTCCCTGTATGCCCCATATTAATCGCCTTTACAGAGGACAATGCATCAGGAATAATCCCATCTTTGGCTCTTGAACTTCCCCAAATCACAAAATCAATTGAATCTTTCATTTTCCAGAACATTTCCATCTTTGCTTGCATGACTTCAAAATGAGGAGGATTTCCTTCGGCATAATAAAAGCCTGCACTATCAAAATTCAATTCGTTCGCAAAATAAGAAAAGTCTGTTTTTTCTATCCATAAACTTGGATGAGACATATCAGAACCTTCGATTAATTTTAAAATAGAGCTGTTATTTGTGTTGATCATATAAATGGATTCTTCCATTCCAAGCTGATTTACTACAGAGGCCACAGCGACGTCTTCTATACTAGACCATTCTGTATGATCCCAAGTTTTTCCTTTTGGTGCGGCAATGTATTTATCTATTTTTCCTGTGCTATCTGCAAGCCATAAGTATTCATGGACTGCGTATGATTTTCCAGCAAAATCTTTTCCCGTCTTACCTACAAAATCTAAAAATAGAGTTTGCTTTTTATTGTCTTTAGAAAGGGATACGTTACAAGCTTGTTCTCCATTATACCAAATCGAATCTTTTCCATTGACGTTCGCGCGAAGTAATCTCGCTCCTGTGACAGCTAAAGAGCCATCTTCTGAAAAACCACCGTGATAACTTCCATCAAAAAGTTTCTCTGGAGTACCAAATTTACCGTTTTTAAAAGGAACCTGCCATGTACTTTTCTGTTTCCATTCGCTTTCTTCTTTATTATTGCCAGCATCACTTACGTAAACAATGACAGTGTCACCACTAGGTAGCACTCGAAAACGAGGAATCGCTGCACTTTCTACATTTAAACGAACTAGGTTAGATCCAGAGGGATTAAGATCTCGTACATACACTTGTGAAGATCCTGAAACGCCTTCTAAGCCTGTACAAAAAGCCACATAATTCCCATCAGGAGAAATATCTGGGTGATTTACCTTTAAATTATCTTTGATCTCATACAATGATAATCCCATTTTTGAAAAATCTACATAGACAAGAGAGCTTGAACCCTTATTGACAAACGCCATTTTTAGATGATTGGATTCTGTCATCTCTTTAATGCTACTTAAAGAGGCCACAATATTGAATTGATTTGAAATTTCATTTTTAGAGTCAAAGTATAATGGATCTGGAATACGGCCAAATACTAAACGGAAACCCACATATTCAGCTTTTGTAGAGGACGTCACTGTATAAACATCGCCTCTTGAATAAAGTTGAGCCTGACTAGGAGATTTGTGGTAACTCCCCCCTTTTACGATTCGCTCTTTAAATGAATTTTCTTTGGATGCTCCTATATAATTAATTAAAGTCGTATCCTTAAAATTGCCTAAATGATCATTCACCCATTCCATGGCATTCCCTGCCATATCACAAATGGATAACGCATTGATATCTGCTGTACAAACCTTATGCACACGATAATCCGAATTTAAATTATTCCATCCTTGATTTGGCCTCCAATTATGAGAAGCGGCAAAGACCCATTCCGCTTCTGTAGGGAGTCGATACGCTTCTTTTGATGGATTAAATAAAAGACTATCTAAATAAGTACAATTGCCTTTGGCATCATATATTACTGAAGAATATGTATAAGCCGTATCATAACCTTCGCTCACTGACCTTGCATTAGCATAAAGAACGGCGTCATAATAAGTCACATTTGTCTGTGGAAGGTCTCCGCTATCTTGAATGGAACTCGATTCTCCTCCCATAAATTCTGCATATTCATTTCGAGTCACTTCATTTTTACTGATAGAGAAAGAATAAGTGAAATCCACATTCATTTTTGGACTTTCTGAAAATTTGGCGGTCGACTCACTTGTTCCTAATACGACTCTGTTTCCTTCGGATTTTATCCTAATCATGCCTTCATGCTCTTGATCATATTCAAAAAGAACACCCAATGGCTTTCCATCATCAAGCGCACAAGAGGTGAATAAGATCGTAAATAACAAAAATACTAATCGCATATTATTCCAGCGTTTGTAAAAGTGAATCTAAACGTGACGTAAGTTGAACAGCACCTAATACACTTAAATGATCATAATCGAAAGCCATTTCTTCAGTATAATCATGATCACCCATTTTATTTTCATCCATTAGATAGAAATTTAGATATTTATCTTCAAAAGCATTCATCTCTTCTATTAACATCTTGGCATGACTCCTTTTTAATCCGTATCGACCAAAAGCTCCAGTTTCTTTATACCACGGAGATAAGGGGAAAATTACCCCAATAACATTCACGTCTGATGCAGAAGCTATTTGAATCATATTTTCTAAAGCACTCAATGCAGCACTTGTACGCATTTTTTCAAAAAAATCAATAGTATCTCTCGAAATTTCAGCTTTTTTTTCTCTCCATCCAACTGAAGGAAGATCAAAATACCCCCTATCATTTGTATATAGAGATCTTAGTGAGTCAGAAGCTCCCCAAGCATTTTTTGTAAACTCATACATTCCCTTAGGAATACTATCTTTCCAGAAGCCATGAGTGGAATCATAAGTGTATCCAGGAGCACTTGCATAATTATTTTTCCAATCATTCTCTTTCTCTTTAAACCAAATATCTAAATCTAATGAAACAATGATTGTTTTAAGTTTAGGAAATAATGGAATAAAATAATTATTTACAAAATATTCAGAAATGAATATATCATTTGGTGTATGTGCAAAATTGACAGCAAAACCGCTAGACATTGACATTGGTATAATCCCATGTAAAGACCGAGAAGATCCAGTAATGGCAATTTCAACCGAATCATAATATTTCCATAATAATTCCATTTTATATCGTAGGACATAAGACATTCCAACAACATTATCTTTAGCGAGATACACGCCAGCACTATCTAAGTCAAGATCTGTTTGTAAAAGTAAATTTTGCTTATTCACCCATAAACTAGGGTGCCAAAGTTCATTGCCTTCGACTACTTTAAGTAATAAAGAATCTTCTGTAGAGATTAAATATAACGCGGTATGAG
>JAAYXQ010000176.1 GCA_012515825.1 Fibrobacter sp. | reverse complement strand
TGATGGGTTTTCCAAAATCTTCTTCTTTTGTACCAGTGGCGCGCCATAAAGCACGTGCGCCTGCCATTTCACGGCCTTCTATAGTCGTTAAGGAACGAAGTTTAGGCATATTGTATCCTCTAGTGTTGAAAAAATTAAAAGCTTAAAGAGTGCTTTAAAAATGTCTTTTTACAAATTGGCTGAAATAGTCGAGTTTGTTTTTTAAAGTCATTATAAAGATCTATTTAGCATTTGCATAATATAGAAAAGATCTAGCCATTTTTTTTAGTTTAGTTTAGTTCTGGGTGTTTTATGGATATTCAACAACACGGCATCTCTTTTCTAAATCTTCTATCAATTTCAGAAAATGACTGTTTTTTATAAAAATTAATGCCGTACTAAGTCTATTTTTTGATTATAATGGAAATATTAAGCCCACCGTGGTTTGAATAAATGATATCCGTATACTCTAAGTTTAGGGCTTTTTGAGCTTCATTACTTGGGCAAATGATAGCCCAGTTGGAGGTTTTAAAATCTCTCTTGATTTTTTTCCCTATTTCTTGATAAAGACCTAATGTATCTGTTGCTATTCGCTTTCCATAAGGTGGATTCAGTACAATTAAGGATTTTTCTTTCGATGAAGGCATCTGAAAAAAATCCTGCTGAATCGGTTTTAGAATGTCAGGCGGAATTTGACTCGCTTTTATGTTATGGAGAATCGTCTCAATGGCTTTGTGGTTGTAGTCTCCAATGGTAAAAGAGGGGAGCTCGCGCTTTTGTGTAGGATTTTCTTTTTTAATGAGGTAATCCCATGTTGTTTTTTTAAAACCTGGTTGTTCTTGAAATGAAAAACTTCTGCACAATGCCGGATTTTTGGATAACGCCCACATCACTCCTTCTAAAGAAAATGTGCCGCTTCCTGCCATAGGGTCAATCAAATGTTTTGTTGAAAAGAAATCAGCGGCCCATAGAATACTTGCTGCCATCGTCTCTTTGAGAGGAGCTTTTTCTACAAAGCGATCAAAGCCTCTTTTATATAAAAGTTCTCCACCAAGATCTAGAAAAAGGGTACAAACATTATCCTTAAAGGAGATGATTAATTTTTGAATTAACGTGACTGGATCAGTAGTCTCATTCGTTTTTAAGGCTTCTTCAATTAGGGGAAGAGCTCTCTCTTTTAATGCTTCCGAATGATATAAACGAGAGTGTTCGGAAGTGACTTGAATCTCTGGTTTAATATTTGCAGGTAAATAAAGAGACCATGGGGTATTTGATATTTCTTTTTCAAAACGTCCGAAATTTTCTGCTGAAAAAGAACGAATTTCCATTAAAAGTTTTGTGCATGTTCTTGAAAAAGCGAGTACTTTCCATGAACTGTTCCATTTAGATTCGAACTCTACACAACCATCCTGAATAATGAAAGGCTCTTCTATGCCTATACTTTTAAGCTCTTCTGCAGCTATTTTTTCAAAGCCTAAATGACATACCGCTCGAAATCGGTGGCTTTTGCCTTGAATGTGTATACGAATACGTCTAGAGAGAGCAGAAGAGTTCATAACGATAAATATCAAAAAAAAAGAGAACTTAGTAAACCAAAAAAGGAAAAGAAGAATAGATTAAGTGGATAAGAGTCTTTTTTTGAATTGAGGTTGTTGTGACCGATATATCTGTTTTTTATCGACTAGCCTTGGCGTTAGGAATCGGCTTCATTATAGGATTACAAAGAGAACATTCCTATTTTGACGCCAATGATTCTCATCCCGCAGGTGTGCGTACTTTTGCGTTATCTGGCCTTCTAGGAGCTCTTCTTCCTTTTATTGGGTCTTTAATGGGTTCACAAGTGCCTTTTATTGTGGGCTTTATTTTAGTTGGATTACTTTTAATGACTTCTCATTTTGTGAATGGGCAAGCAAAAAAAGAAGGAATCATAGGTTTAACCACAAGTGTTTCCATGCTTCTCGTTTATTTACTTGGCTCTCTTTGTTGGTTTAATCGTCTATTAGAAGCTTGTGCCATTATGGTGGGGTTACTATCATTATTATCATTTAAGGAACAAATACATTCTTTTGTTCAGAAATTGTCGAAAGAAGATATTTTAGCAACGATTAAGTTCGCTGTCATTACGGCTTTAGTTTTGCCTTTTTTACCTAATGAGTTTTATGGGCCAACAGGCTTAAAAGTATTAAATCCTTTTAATATAGGCCTTTTTGTTGTTTTTATTTCTGGAATTAGTTTTATTGGTTATGTTCTAGTAAAAATAGTGGGGCCAGGTAAAGGCATTGGGATTACAGGAATTCTCGGTGGTATCGCTTCAAGTACGGCACTCACCTTAAACTTAACGCAAAGAAGTCGGGGAAATCAGTCTTATAGTGGTAGCTTAGCCATGGGAGTGATTTTGTCTTGGTCTGTAATGTATATAAGATTGTTTATCATCTGTTCTTTATTGTGCCCATCTATAATGATGACTCTTGCCATACCCATGCTTGTACCAATGATTCCTGGCCTTATGTATGCCGCATATCTTAAATATAAAGAAGATAAAACTCGCAATGTGGCTTCTTCTACTTTTACAAATCCTTTTGAATTAATGCCAGCAATTAAATTTGGTTTGATTTTTACTGCAGTTCTCTTTATAGCCAACGCAGCGAGAGTTTTTTTTGGGAATGAAGGCCTTTTGATTTCTAGCTTTCTAGCTGGCTTTGCTGATATGGACGCTATTGCACTCTCTGTGATTGAAATGAATGCAAATAATTCATTACCAGAAAAACAGGTTGTTTTATCTATTTTGTTTGCTGGAATTGCTAATACTATAACAAAGGGATCAATGGTTATTTTATTTGGCGAGAAAACGATGAAAAAAGCGATTATTCCTGCGATGGTTTTAATTCTTTTAGTGACTGGCGGATTAATTGGCGTTTATTGGTAATTAAGATTAGAACATAAAAAAAGCGTCTTTTTCAAAAAGACGCTTTTTTTATAATTGCTGTAAGAATTACCTAGAATAATATTCCACAACGAGTTGTTCTTCAAGTTTTACTGGAATTTGTTCACGTAATGGAAGAGCAACGAGAGTACCTTGTAGTTTTGTTTTATCTACAGAGATGTATTCAGGAGCATCTGGAGCATTGCTCAAAGATTCGTTAATTTGAACGTGATTCTTTGAACGTTCACGAACAGAAATAACGTCATTAGCTTTGATCATGCGGCTAGGTGAAAAAGAACGGACTCCATTGACTGCAAAATGACCATGAGCCACATATTGACGAGCAGCAAAAATAGTACGAGCAAAACCCATACGATAAACGAGTGCGTCTAAACGTGTTTCCAAAAGAATCATTAAGTTATCACCAGCAGAACCGCTACGACGGTTTGCTTCATTGTAAGTCTTTTCCATTTGGGCTTCAGAAATGTTATAAGTAAAACGAAGACGTTGTTTTTCAACGAGTTGTTGCTTATAAACTGAAGGAGATTTTTTACGGTTTAAGCCATGTTGTCCAGGAGGAAAATTGCGACGATCAAGTACTTTTTGAGTTTTTTGAGTGGTAGCAAGACCTAATGAACGAGCTACTTTGGCTTTTGGGCCGCGGAATGAAGACATATTAACCTCGAAAGGAAGCTCTTTAGTGGATTTATTTTATTGGCAGAGCTTGGCTCAATAAAACAATAAAGCCCAATTATAGTAAATAATCGGGCTTTTTAAAGAGTTTAATTCTTTTATTTTATGTAAACGGTCAAAGTATCGCGTTTTCTTGGGTC
>JAAYXQ010000175.1 GCA_012515825.1 Fibrobacter sp. | reverse complement strand
TTTGACAAAGATCGGATTTTTGCTCTTCAAAATCTTTCAGAAGATGAAATGTATATGTATGATGCGGTTTTAAAATCATTAGATAATAATGTGCCTCGTCCAGATTATATCATTTATCTTCAAGCAAGTGTTGAAACTTTGATTACTAGAATTAAGGGTCGTAATCGTCCTATGGAAAAAGGGATTGACGGTCATTATTTGCGTGACCTACAAGAACGTTACGATCATCATTTTTGGCATTATAATGATTGTCCTGTATTAATCATTAATACAGATAAGGTAGATTTTGTAAATAATGAAAATCACTTAAAACAAATATTAAATGTCATTCAAACTTGGCCATCACAAACAACTTATTTTATTCCTGAAGGTTGATCCCCATGAAAGTTATAAAAACAATCGCGTCCCTTAGGCGCACTTTATCTACATATAACAAAGCTGGAAAGAAAATTGGCTTAGTCCCTACTATGGGAGCACTACATGAAGGCCATATGAGTCTTGTGGATAAAAGTGTAGAAGAAATGGACGTTACCATTGTTAGTGTTTTTGTAAATCCAATACAGTTTGGTAAAAATGAAGATTTAGATAAGTATCCTAGGCGTTTAGAAGCAGATGCTGCTTTAGCATCTGAACATGGTGCTGATTTTATTTTTGCTCCTACAGTCGATGAAATGTACCCATCTGGTAATTCTTCTACTTTAATTAGAAATGAGGAATTAGAAGGCTTATATTGTGGGGCTTATCGTCCAGGGCATTTTAGAGGGGTTTTAACTGTTGTAGCGAAACTCTTTTTGATCACTCAAGCGGATAAAGCTTATTTTGGAGCAAAAGATTATCAGCAAGTTTTTTTAATTGAAAAAATGGTTGAAGACTTAAACTTTAAAACAAAAATAGTTCGAGTCCCTATTGTAAGAGAAGCTAACGGTTTAGCTATTTCTAGTCGTAATGAATATCTTTCTGAAGAAGAAAAAACTAATGCGGTTGCTTTATTTGAAGGTTTAGTGGCTGCTAAAAAAGCATATAGCGAAGGGGAGCGTAGTGTCGCTAAACTTCGAGATTCCGTTATTCGATATATTTTAATGAAAAGGGGAGTGGTTCAATTTGTAGAAGTGGTGAATGCTGAAACTTTACAAAAATGTGCTGGTCTCTTAAATAAAGAAAAAGTGGTGATCTTAGTTGCAGTTTTCTTTGGTAAGACTCGCTTGATTGATAATATGGAATTATCAGATTAAGATATAAGATTTATAAAAAAAGCACTGTTTCAAAACAGTGCTTTTTTTTATTATAAAGAATTAGTCGATATTGATTCATTACTGTATGATTCAATATCGACTAAGGTTGATTTTATTTACGTCTTTTTTTCTTTTTAGACTTAGTTGTTTTCTTTTTTTCTGCAGCTGGCGCAGGTTCTTCTTTCTTTACTTCCTCTGCCTTACGAACATCTTTCATCTTAAAGCTTACGTTGATTTCAGCTGTTTCTACTTTTGAATAGAGACCACCTTTATCTTTAAGCTTGAAGGTAAATTCGTCGAGTCCATAGAAGCCTTTATTTGGCTTGTAAGAGAACGATCCATCACGGCTATTGATTTTTACAGAGCCATTCTGAGGTTTGCTTACAAGCATGGCTTCAATAGGTTTTTCATTGTCAGGATCTTTAGCACCTGCCATTAATCCGTTAGTTGCATTGACTTCTAATACATCACCTTCTTTAGTCTGGTAGGCTTGAGAAACAGCAACTGGAGCATCATTTACGGAAATTACAGTAAACTTAGCCTTTGTTGTAGCAGAAGCACCTTCTGGATCTGTGACCGTAAAGGTGATTGTTTCTGGAGCACCATTCCAATGTTCATAAGGTTGAGCTACCTTAAGTTCATTTCTAACGCGATCATGATTGATTCTTAAGAATTTATTTCCTGTAAATGTCCATTTTAATTCATCAAAACGATGGTCTTTATCACGTGCAAATTGGTCTAATTTAATAGTCGCAA
>JAAYXQ010000016.1 GCA_012515825.1 Fibrobacter sp. | reverse complement strand
GTTTACAGAAATTGGAGAAGCAAAAGCTCCCATCACAATCAAAGTAAGCCCTAAAATTATTTTTTTTATTTGCATATTAGACCTCACTAGAAATTGACTTTTTGAATAAATAAGCCATTCAAGTAAATTGAGTAGAGTAACTGTAATGAGGGTTGGAAGTATAATGTGTTTGTTGGAAATTCCTTGGAAAGAACTACGCTATTACATGCATTTGTATTTGTAATATATTTTGCATCAGAACTAAATAGAGAGCAGAATGCAGCCTGATAGGCAATGCCTCCACCGCCGACACCTGTTGTTTCAACCGTTCCCTGATAAATATATCGATTCAATACTTTTGTGACATCCCCTTGAGTATATTCATAAGCAAAATTAGATGCAATATCTAACATTGCTTTTGTACGAGAATCTCCAAACCAATGATAATCCCAAGCTAAACGAAGAGGGATACGGACACCTTCAAGCCCAAAATAATTATTTAGTTTTCCTGTAGATGAGTTGTTTCCAGGATCCGTTGGAAGGCCACTGGCATCACTCCAATCAGGCCATAAACCATTCCCAGCCAATTGAACATTAGTCATATAATTTATTGAAGCATCTAATACCACCTGCCAATTAGCACTTCGGACAACATCGTATTGTATTAATAAACGTAAAGCGACTAAAGAAAAATAGCTGATATTATAGACATTTCCATCATGTAATTTACCACCTCCATCTGCTGGAACTAGTAAATTGGTGACAGGACTTACTTCATCTCTATAAATAGAACTAGCGACTTTTATAGCATAGTCTAGATATTCAGCATTTCCCCAGTCTCTATAGGCAAGTAATAAAGCTGTTAGGGCATCTAAATCAGCATCTGTTGCAGAGCCAACAGAAGATGCAGGTGCCTCAAATCCATTTTTGACTTGCCACTGCATAAAATAAGAACCACTCGCAGCACTTACAGAGTAGGCTGAATGAAATTTAAATAATCGATTAAATCGATCTTGATCTTGCATAAAATAGGTAATAAGCAATCCATACCCTATTCCTTCTGAAACAGTATGAGCAGGGGTATCCCATTTAATGCGAGCCGAACCCTGTACTTTTGTTAAAAAATCACCTAAATATGGAAAATCTTCAGGAGCCACTTCTTCTTCAAAAGTGACATAGAATTTTTGAATCCAATTATTGTACATCGTTTGTACTTGAAGTACATTAGGGGTTGGTAATGAAGCATAATAAGATGTTATAGGCGGATCCACTGGTGGATCTATTGGAGGTTCTACTGGAGAAGAAATAATTGGATCAATAGAGCTACTAGATAAGTTTACATCTTCTTGAGTAGGACTAGATGAATCACAAGCCCAAAAGAAAGCTAAAGTTAGAACTAGAAAAAACGATTTAAAAATCATAATGAAACCTCAAGAATTGTATGTCTTCACATATTAATTTAAGCTATAATAATAAAAAAAACATCGATAAAATCTTATAATGTATACAGTCGTCTACAAAAACATTATTCTGTGTTTAATAACACAAGCGAAGAAAACGATTTTTTAAATTGGTACAATTTGTAACGTTTTTTTCATGTGTTTTACAGCTATATCCAATGAAAAGTCACACTTTTTTCAATAAAAAAGCATAAAAATATATGAACTAATTAAAAAAAATACTTCGTAAAACGAAGTATTTTTTTTCATCCATAATAATTAAGATTATTTAAGAAGAATTTTTTGTGTGAGATTAGCTGATTTTCCAGCTACACGAACCATGTAAACACCAGCATCAAGATTAATTAAATCCATAGATGCAGAAGTATTCATCGTGTTCTTCAACACAACTTGACCTTGGAGATTGATTACTTCAACAGAAGCAGCACCTTTAACGCCATTTAAAGAGAGTTGACGACCAGCAACAAGAAGCTTTGCTGCAGAAGCCTTCACGACATCACCAATACCAACTCCACCTGTACATCCATCACCACTGTAACCGAAATCATAAATGGTTAGAGTGCCTTTGATTTCTGCTGCAGCAGCGTTTTTCAAACGGATTTTAACAGAGACTGCTTCAGTTTGAGCTACAGTTATAGGTTGCTTTGCCTTATCCCAACCATCTTGTTTAAACTTAGACCAAGGAAGATCCAAAGCGGTAGGAGCTGTAGATGCTGGTAGAGCAGTATACCAAGTATCATAACCATAACCACCAGCGTCTACATCTTCTTTCCAACCAAGTTCCAATTGAAGGGCTTGAGAACCAGTCCAAGAATATGCAATGCAATAACCAGCTTTATCACTGAGATCAATAGGTGTTTCGGCTTTTGTCCAGTTAAAACCAATACCAGCGATAGCAGGAGTACTTGAAGCACCGCCAGCAGCAGACATAGTCACTCGTAAACCAACACCTTCGATGAGGTTACCATTTGGAATAATAGATCCATCAGATTCGTCAGTGGTGATTAGCTTATAAGTACCGTCTTCTGGATTCGTTGTGATTGGGCTAAAGGTCATGACTTGGCCATCTGCGTCGTCACCGACATAAGCAAACCACCAACCACCTGTAGATTCATAACAAGCAGCACCATAGTCTTCACCGTTTTTATCACAGATTACAGTTTCTGGAACTTGAACTTGATAAGCATCAACAGTCATATTCCAAAGTGTGCCTGCAGCAAATGAACCAGATGCTGCAACTAGGCCGAACAATGCAATTTTATTCATATTTTTTCTCTCTTTTTTGTTAAAAATAACATGTACATATAATATAAATTCAAAAGAAGAAAATAGCACGATAAAAATTTATTACAATTTTTTTATGCGTTTTATCACTTCTTTTTTGTGTTGTACTTTATTTCTGGACGTAAAACCTGCCCTATTGTCACTAATAAAGAAATGATAGGATGAGTATCATCACCAGAAATATCAAATACAGCTATTCCCCCTAAATTCTGATCTTTAACAAAAGTTGCCAAAGATTTCATTGACGGAATTCCATTGAATACAATAGCTTCTGTTGCGCTAACAGCAACTTCACTTTGCGTAGATTCATCAAAAGAGACCTTATAGTCTGGAGAATCAAATTTAGTCATTAATTCTTTATAAGTAATGATACCTTCATTACCACTTCCAATGCCATTATGAGATGTACCTAACCCAGTCGCATTCAAAAAGCTTTTACCATACATTGGAACCACTGGAACTAGTTTTTTACCTTCTACTCCCGCGGAGGTGTAGGCATTTAATACTTCTTGTGCAAATTTGAAATTAGAATTAGGAATAAGTACTGATTCCGATTCACTCATTTGATCAGTAAGCATCACATAAATAGTGCTAAGCTTATTCAATGTTTCAGCTGTATATAAAGCAGGAGCATCCACAGAACCAGTGGCAGTAGCTGATACGCTAATTCCTACAGAATTCAAAGAAGTAATCAATGTATCAAATAAAAGAAAATCAGGTTGTTCTATAGGCAACCAATCAATTTCCACCTTTGAAATGCCATATTTATCAACAAATTCTTTTGCTGTATTTGCAAAAGCTCCACGAGCACTCTCATTGGAAGCAACTGTTTTCATTAATTCTTCATTACCAGAACCACCAATTATAACAGAAATCTGGACTTTATTATCCTTTGATAGAGAAATAAGTTTTTCAAAATTTGGGATATCAGACTCATCAGCAAAAGCTAAAGAAGAACCATCTTCAGAAGGAATTAAATAGCCGTAATGAACATCCGTGATAAAATTAAAGCGGATGTTTTCTGGTGCAAATTGTGAATACTGTGCCCAATATGGGAAATATCCACCCACTTGAAAATCACTAGCAAAAAGCAATGAAACAGAAAAAACTAAAAGGCAGATAAGCTTTTTAATCATAATTATCGACCACCTTACTTAATAGCATAAATTGTTGACGTTGTAGAATCATAACAAAATAAATTTGCACTGTAGTCCAAAATAAAAGGACGTTTACCTAAGGTATCTGGAACGACCTGACTTTTTGGTAAAACAAGTTCACTGGCACCATTACAATACCTATAAGGACGCCCATTTAATAAACCAAACATGGTATAATGATTTTCAAGTAGTTCATTATCATACTTAAATGTAAACAAATAAGTTGTATCTTCTTGAAAAGAAGGTGCTCCATTTTGCTGCCTATTAAAACGAAGTATCATCTTCTTTTGTTCTGAATTCAAAGAATCTACATGTAACCAAGAAGATTCACTGTATCCAGCCATTTTAAAAATACGTTTCGTAAATGATGGATCCGTTTTCAAAAAAGCTAAATTATCTGCCTCAAAACTTGCCTTAGCGGCTGCCACCGTCGCGGCATCATTTTTTGTTGTTACCATGGAGTCAAGGCGTTCTGGATTATAAAAACTATTGTTTTTTAAATCCATAATAATTTGATTGTACTTAACGTCTGGATTTAATACCAAATACGTTTCTAAATCAAAATCACCTGGTGCAGAGTAAATGGCTAAATCAGTATTTGTGGTGGCAACCACAAAATCAGAAGAATTTGAAGATATGTCTGAACAAGACATAAAAGCTAACGAGAAGAAAGCTAATAATAAATTCATTTTTTTATTCATACAAATATCTCCCTTAGAAATTAACCGTTACGTCGGCCATTAAGATATTTTTATTAATTTCAAGTGTTTTAACGGCACCCGATAAAAGATCTAAATAATCCACAGCATTAATCATGTAACCATACTGAAGTGTGGCATAAGCACCAGCAGAAAACTTATAACGAACACCAGTCATCGCTAACTTTTCTGAGGTGTTATGAATAATTCCAAAATAAGGTTTTTCATAATCTCTATCAAACATCTGGAAACCCGTTAAAAGAGACCAATTCTTATAGGAAGCATCAAAACCAACCATCATACGAGAAACACTACGTCCCAAATACCCACTTTCATTAGTCATTTCATAAGAAGTCCCAAATTGAAGTCCTAAGTCTTTAGGAAGATTAACTAGTCTCTCGAATTCAATATTAAAACCACCACCGACTCGCAAATATTCAGAGCCACTGATAAACGAAAACTCTTCTGTATTAAGAATTTCATCAGCAAGATAATAACCAAATACAATCTTTGCACTAATCGCATCATTCCACTTTGCTGAGAGGTCCATATTACCACCTGTCCTATTTGGTGTAGCAAGGCCAAAAGGAAGAGCAATATCCGAAGAAGGATCAAGAGCATAAGAAGTAGACAATAACTCTGTTCTTGTTAAAGCAAAATTATGGAATCCATTGCGATAATACTGAGCATATTTAAAATTGTTATACAACCGATAGTATTCAGATTCATATACGCTTGGGTCTTTGACTAGTATGTTTGAAGAGTTCATAGGAACTGATTCATACAAAGAGAAATATAAGTTTTCAAGAGAACCTGAACGAATATTACTCATTAAAGGAGCCAAAGATGCATTATTAAATTCTGCATCGCTATTTAAGATAGGCATATTTGAAATAGTTGTTGGAGTCATAGCTAATTCAGCCTGAAAATCTTTATCAACCATCAAAACATTAGCATCTGCATTAATTTGGAATTTAGCAATATTTACATCTGCCAGAAAATTGATATTCAAAGCACCTTTATTATCTAAGCTTGTTATTTTTTCCGTGGCAAGATTATTGATTGTTTTATTTCGATAAGCTAAGTAGCCTGCATCTCGTGTATTAATGATTCCATCAACGATGGTGGTATCATTTACAACTACAATTTCCTTATCTACATAAGAGTGAATGTAATCTTTATAATAACTCCAGTTGGATAGAGCATACTCAGCCTTTACAGCAAAGTGAAACACATCTGAAAGAATATTCTTAGAATCAAAACCAAGTTCAACACTTAAGACATTATTGTAATCGTAATAAAGAGTATCAGAAGCAATAACAGGGGCTGTTCTAGAAGAACGAACAGGATTAAACGTATAGGCATCATTAACTCCTATAGTAAAACCTCTCCATTGCGCACCAATATTGCCTGCAAATAGATAGCGATCAGAACGGTCAAAATCAAAAAAGACCTGATCGCTTTTTTTCGCCATTGCTCTTAAACGAGCCATTGTACCGTGAGCAAAAATATCATCAAACAACCCTACTTTACCAGAAGTATAAGTAGCATTAATACCCTGCATCAATCTATTATTTGAACCATCTAAGTTTTTATCTTTCATCACATTTTCACGATGCTCTTGAAAAATAGATGGTTCATAAATAAATTCAGATAAAGGTTGGTAAACAGTAAAAGGGGTATAAGCAACACGCATATGCCCTAAATTAAAGGATACGTGCTTTTGCATAATGTCACCATCATAACTCCACCACATAGTGATTGGAGAGTTATTTCCTTCACGATGAGCATTTTGCCAATCTTTCTGAAAACGTAAGTCAAATTTGGCAACTGTTTCTGCACTTGGACGGACAGAAAAAATTAGATTCATTTGAGTATAAGCCGAGGCCTCGCTCAATTTTGTTCCACTAACGGTTTCTTCTGCATCAAGAGAGGAGTTCAAATAGCCTGCTTTCGCTGATCCGTTAATAGCAAAACCTAGTGAATTTGCTTCAAAGTCAGTAAGCTTTTCTAATAGGCTTTTTTGCCTTGACTCCACAGAAGTAGAATCAACGACAGTATCATTAGCAACAGCCGTTGCAGTTACAAAAATTAAAGAAAAAAAGGCTACCTTGAAATTCATTTTTTTCAATTCCTTATTCATAAGTACTTTCTCCCTTAGAATTCCACGTTAATGGTAGCTTGAATAATGTCTCGAGTAAACTCATGTTTAATCGTTTGGGCATTTGATTCAGCATTTATTCCAGAGATATAGTCAGGAAGATTCGTTTCTGAATTCACAACACCACTAGCATCTACAAGACCTGCGGTATAATATTTATTAGAAACCATCGTTTGTCCATAGTTTATAGCAAGCCATGCATGTGGAGCAAGTGTATAGTCTAAACCCACCATCCATTGTTTTTGAGTCCCTTTAAGAATAGGAGCAACATCTACTTTTAAATTACTCATTCGGAATGATTGACTTAGAGCTGCTGTAGTATTTAATTCTGAATTAATCATTTGGAACCCAGCGGCAATACCCAATCGTTTCAAATAACGTACATAAAGACCTACGTTAATAAAATCAGAAGTAAATTCAGCTTTTTCAATAGATCTTTCTGAATGTTTATAACTACCACTTAATTCTAGAGGCAAATCCACTCCAATTAAAGCAAACACATCAATTTTTGCCCCCCCACCAAATTCTGTGTAAGAAATTTTACTACTTCCCAATCCTTCGACTTGATCTAGTTTTGTATAAAGTCCCTGTACTTCAATCATGTTGTCTTTGCCATAACCAGCTAATACATTAGCACGAATACCTGTCCGATTTGCTGTTGCTAAGCCATTTGGCAAAGCCATTTGAATACTCGCATCAGACAGCTGATCAATAAGAGCTAATTCTTTTCTTGTATAAGCGTTAGATCCCCAAGAGGTCTTTGAATATGGAGCGATGTTGTAGCTCTCGGTTTGTCCATTTTTCATACCATCATCATCATTAGTTAAGTATGTGGAAACAGGAGCATGCTTTGGAGTAAAGAAATATAACGCATCAAAAGAGGAATAAAGTGGAGCATAAACGCCGTATTTTGATAGATTTCCATCCTTATCTGAATTCATAATACGGTTCGCAATAAAGGATGGGGATTGAGCCAGAGAGTTATACCAAGAAGAATCGTTGTAAATGTAATCAGCAGAAACTTTGGCCATCCATGAATCCGTTTTATAACCCGCATTTATGTTGGCGTTGAATGCTAAACCGTTATCATTTTCTTCAATAGCACTTATATTAGCCCAAGAAGTATCATAAGCTACACCACTGATATCCTGAAGTAAAAGAACACCCTCCACATAAACAGGCTCTGATGTAATAGGATCCAAAACAACATTTCCATCACCATCAACAAGAGGAACAAGCCCTGTTTGAGGAATAGCAGACTCTTTATAGAGCTTATCTATTGAATAAGCAGCCTCAGCGGTTAAATCTAATATCAAATTTTTTGATTTCAAAACACCTGCCACATCACCACCAACTCGAGCAGAAATCACATGAGTAGACTGAGGTAAAGAATCTCTAAAATTAACGGGTTTTTTGAAATAGTATAACTCAGGCTGAGATCCTCTATTTGATGCATATAAGTCATTTTTATAAAAAGTAGTGGCCTTTGATTTTTCATCATCAAAAACATATAAATATGTAGCTCCAATCATTAAATTACGATCTAAAGGAAACCATTCCAAATTCGCTGCTGTAGCATATTTATCAAAAGTGCCTGTTTGTAAAGCACCGTCAATACCTTCACCTGGAAGCAAATTACCTTCAGCTCCAGTGGTGTCTAAGCGTTCTGAGCGACGTAAACGCGTAAAGAAAGCTTCAGCTCGAAATTCTCCTAATACAGGATCTAGATTTTTACGAAATTGTAAATTTATACCTTGCAAATTACGTTGATTACCATCAATTAAGGCTTCTTTTTGAGCCATTTCTCGATTACGAGCAAAAATGGTAGGTTCATACATAATGTCGACACTAGGTAAAAAGACTGTTAATGGAGAATATCTTTGACGAAAATCGCCCACTGTCCAATGAAATGATTTTCCGATTTCACCTTCAACGTTAATCCATTGCCCATTCACCATGGTTGCAGAATTTGCAAAATAATCTTGCATTCCAGCACCAAGCCTTAATAAAAGATTGGCACGAATATTATCCCAAGGACGAAATTTCATATCCAAATCTAGTTGAACAAATTCGTTCATTTCTCGATCTGGCATTTGATTAATTGCATTTACATCTTGATCAGATGAAACTGTTGATTTTACATAAACAGCACGAACAGTACCACCAATGTCTAATCCTCGACGTGATTCAATCGCTTCCACTGTAGAGTCAATTTTTGACTGCATTTCTACAGCAGCGGTCGCAGAAGCAATCGTAGAAACAGAAAGTAAACCAAATATTATTTTTTGAAACATAAACACCTCTGACTAGAACCACATCTTTGTTTCAGCTTGGAAGTAATGCCCCTTCCAATCATTGTCTGAAACGGTTTGATCTGTATTTGTCATCCACTTATATCGGAAATGTAAACCAGCACGAGCTGTAAAATCCCAATCTAAACCGAAGCCAATCGCCGTTTGCACTATATTAATTGGAGCATGTTCATAGAAATAAGCCCCGTTTTTATATGCTGCTGTATAACTTGAACCCTGTGTTGGTAATCCAGAGGGTAAAGTACGCCTTACATAAGCTTGTTCTGCACGGAAAGTTTCAAAGCCAAAAACCAAAACACCATGGAGGTTTGGAGTGATAGCGACTGCAGGTTCTGATTGAACAAATAAACTCCACATCAACATGTCTTTTTGCGTTTCACTCAAAGCTAATGGAGCAAATGTGGTAGATACTCCTGATAAAGCAGCATATACGGCCATCATGACGTTACGATCTGTATGAAGCCAGTGACTTATATCGTAACCCGCATCTATCACTAAAGTCGAATTCCACTTGACATGGCGAGGAATTTTATTGGTAGCAGCAGCCTCTGCATTTTCATAAGGAACAAAAGCATCCCACATTTCCCATGTTCCGCCACGAAGGCCACCTTTTTGATTATTTAATTTCTCTGAAACGGTGCCTGCGATACGAGCTGTATAGCGAGCATCAGAAGTACCATTACCCGAATCGGCATTGAACAGAGGCTTGTGTTTTGTCCAAGAATTTGAAGATTCCCACATAGCTCGTCCATTCAAATTATACTTGAAGTTGATGACATCATCTCCTTCTTCAATCTGCTTATGAATACCATATTGAAGATCGAAATGACCTCTATTAAATTGAGGCTCAAATTTCACGTTTGCACCTAACATATTAGGCCCATAACGGAAAGTTCCTGCACCAATATAAAATTCGTCTTGTCTCCATGAACGAAAGCGTGATGGATCAGTCATCCCAAATGGAGAGAAAAAGTCCTTAGGTAAATAAACAGCTTCGACTGTAATTGGTTTCCAATGTTTACTTTGTGCTTTTACATATAAGCCCAAAGAAGGAGTAGAAGAAGATGTTCTAAAAAAATCTTTTTCATAATTAGAGGCCATTTCAGTGGATTCAATTCGATTAAACAAGGTAGAGTCATCCCAACTCAAAGCCACATCAAGCATTAAGAATAATTTTTGAGTTAAATTACCCTTTACATCAATAGATGCAATATGATTATCTGTAATATATGGATTTCCATTCACATCCTTGTAACTATATTCTAGTTCGTAAATCACTGTATTTTCAAAGTCGACTCCCAAATAGTTGACACCAAGAGTCATATCAGAGCCAGCGATTTTAATTTTTTCTTTAGCGACACGTCCATGATAAACCATACCTGCAAAATCGTATGTACCCACCATTTCTAATTCGCCAGGTTGACCACCTAACATTCGTGTACCATCACGAGTTCCAATATCCATGTCCATTGGTTGAGAAAGCATAAATTGAGCAGTCATGTCCCAAGGAAGGGTATGAACATCTAAGAATAATCCACCAAAAGAACGATTAGTCCAAAATGCACGTCCGCCTTCTTTTACTGGAGCAAAACTTTTTTCTTTATAGTATGTGCTCACCACTTTCTCATCTTCAAAAAGTTCATATTGAGATAAAAAGCGAGCCATTGTTTCTCGTTCCCACATGGTGAGAGGACTTGCATTTGCCCACATGACACCACCAGCTTTGAAAGTAGCACCAAATTGACCTGCACGAACGTCCATACCAGCAAGCATATTTTCATTAACTGCAACACCGTAATAATCAGTCCAATGAGCAAATGGCACTCGTTCTGGTGAATTAAAATCACCTGAATTAGGGTCATATGCATTTTCATTTTGGAAATAACCAGAAAAGTCAAAAGGCAAATACAAATTTGAAAATACGCTTAAAAAAGAAGATGGTGAAACTACAATGCCGACATTTAAGGCTGATTCCACTTTTGTTCGTACACGATCATCTTTTTGCAATTTTGATTCTTCGTAATAATCAGAATGTTTGAATCGAACAGTCATGTCACCAGAGATAGCCACTGGAGCGTCATCTTTTCCAACAATAGTTGAAGAAGCATATTCACCCAAGGAATCTAAACGAGCATCTACACGGTCTAGTTGTTCCTTTGACGATTCAGGAGCCGCCCATGAAACTGTAGACAAAAGAAATAGCGCTACATAAAATAATTGCTTATACATTAAAAACCTCATCAAAACTCGTTGCGGAACGGATAACCACTTGGACCTTGATATTCTGGCCCAACTTTTTTGATCACAACATCATCAATCCAAACTTTAAATGCACTATTTTCATCAGCACGAACCTCTAAACGGAAGCCCTTAAAATTACTCCAAGCAAATGGAAGAATCACTTCACGTGCATTCTTGCTGTCCCAATAAACTCCTGTTTTTCCAAAAGTTTTTAGAGGAATTGTGAATTTTTTCCATTCTTTAGTGATATCACCAAAGCTTTTTGAACGCAATTTGACTTGTGCGGATTCACCATTGCTCTTGACGCCATCATCTACAAGAACAAACAAAGCGTTTTCGCCGCCTTCGTTACCTTTGATCCAAAATTCAAGAACTCCTTCTTCATAGTATGGAGTTAAATCAACAGAGCCCGCAATACAGATAGCAACACCAGAGTAATCGCTTGCAATTAATTCAATCTGCATAGCTAAGTCGCCTTGCATCGCACCAGCGACATCAGTCATAATTGGTTCTGGATTTTCTCTAGGGTATTGATAAGTGTATCCACCACCTCTAGGAATACCTTCTCGCATCACAATCGACGCGACATCTTTATCCTGCCTAAATGGTTTTGGCTCTTTTGGGGTAAAACGTGTAGCATCACGATCACGATAGTCATTAAAACTAGCAGAGACAAACGTCGCCGATGCTAAAAAAATTGTTGTAATTACAAAAGAAGGTAATCGCATAAAAAGATCTCCAGTCATGCAGTAATTTAACCTCTTTTCTGTTTAAATCAAAGAATGAATTCAAACAAAAAAAAGAATGAAATAACTACGGCTTCGAGTCAAAATATAGATTAATTTTGTTTTTTGCCTTTATTTTGCCTATAAGAACTGTCTACAAAAGTATACTTTTCTTGATTGTTAAATATTTTTTTCTTTAATTAACTAATTTAGTTTATATCTATGATAAAAAAACACGCTAAAATACTCTTATTTATGTCCTTTGCTGCTTTAATGGGTTGTTCTCAATCTGATGGCAAAGGCAATATTGTTGGCCCTATAAATACTAGTTCCTCTTCACAGGAGCCCGTTTCTTCTAGTTCGCCTATTGTCATAGATTATTCTCTTGGACAAGCAATGAATGCTAGAATAGGTAGAGGCATCAACATGGGTAATACCTTTGATGCTACTTGTGAATCTTGTTGGGGTGCAGGCCCAATAGAATTATATCAAATAGAAGAAATAGCGAGTAAAGGCTTTAACTCTATTCGTTTGCCTGTCCGTTGGGATAGAGATGCTGAAAAAGCAGCACCTTATACGATAGACCCTGTTTATTTAGCCAGAGTCAAAGAAGTGGTTGGCTGGATTAATGCAAATAATCTTGTGGCCATCATTAATATTCATCATCATGAATCTTTTAGAGGTGACACCCTTGCTGGTGGAGTTCCAAATCCAGTAAACGAAAACATGCATATAGAGCGCATTGTTGCCATTTGGCAGCAAATAGCCGCTTATTTTGCTGATGTAGACAATAAAATGCTTGCTTTTGAAATTCTAAATGAACCTGTATTTGGCATTTCTAGAGAAAGTCATAATAAAATCATTGCTCAAACACACCCTATTATTAGAGCCACAAATCCAGGACGAACTTTAATGTATGGATCATATCCATGGAATAGTTATTCTGGTCTTACCTATACACAATTACCTGCTGACGGGAACATCATTTTTACACCTCACTATTATCAACCTGCCTCCTATGCTTTACAAGGTGAAAACTATCAATGCCCCGAAGACACCATTTTATGGGAAGGGATCTCCGCCGAAAAGCAAAAAATGAAAGAGGACTTTGATAAAATAATCTCCTTAGCCAATCAACATTATCCTGGCGGTTTACCTATTAATATTGGTGAATTTGGAGCGACTGCATGCGGAGGTATTTCATCAAGAGTACGGTGGACAAAACATTTTGTCTCTCTTGCTGCAGAAAGAGGCTTTAGTTGGAACTATTGGGGTTTTGCAAACGTTGGTGGTTATGAAATATTTGATAAAACAACAAAAACTTGGGAAACTCAAACTCTGGATGCTTTGCTGAAATAAATATTTTTATTTTCCAATAAAGCAAAAATCGCTAGACAAGAGTCTAGCGATTTTTTTATTAGTATCAATAATTGTGTTTTAGAAGTGCGATTTAGTACGGTACCTTGGTATTCCATTCAGGAACTAGTGACCAGTTATAATTAGTATCTTTTATTATTTCACCAAATCCACCAGCATACTCTAATCGATACCAGACATCATCTTCGCTACAATATAACGAATTAACCGTTAATTTATCATTTGAAACGGTTAAGCAATAGCCTAATGGATTCCATAAATTAATATATCCTCCTGTATAGAAACTTATTATAGGTATCCACTTTGATGCATATCTAAGCGAGCCTTGCACAGATAGGCCTAATTTGGTACCATATCCAAGATAAATTCCGAAACCCTGACGAGTTGTTTCTGTAGAACGAATTGTTGTTGCAAAATTATGATCCAATACAATACCACTATATTGAGATGTTTGCCCAAGATTAAGACTTCCACTGGTGATATCCCATATACAAAGACTTGACTTAGTTGTTTTTAATAGGAGAGAGGCATTCTCACCAGTCGTACTACGGCATAAATATTTTCCACTGATATGTCTAATTGAATATAGGTTTTGTGTTTCGCTTTCAAAGCCATAAACACGCTTACGAGCAAGTCCATCATAAGGACTTGGTAACGGTAACCCACCCATCCAATCATAGACCTCTTCTTTTCCTTGCTTAACCTGAACATATGGAAGATCATACATCATAATGGACGCCATATCAAAAGGAGTATCCAAGGTGTTTCCAGTCTCTTTATCAAAATCAGAACCAAAGACACTAAGGGTTACATGCCTCCCACGGTCATTTCGCTGATGTTCATGAATAAAGCCTAAAACATGAGTCATTTCATGAAAAAAAGTACGATATGTTAAAACTGAAGTACATGTACTAAAATCATCTTCAGAAAACCTCATATAATTTTGTTTTCCAATAGAACTTACCTTACCAACTGAGGCACATGAAGCTTTATTTCTTCTGCCACACAAGGAAGATATATCTCCCTTGTGTTTATAGACATATACAGTATGAGTACTTGGGGTAGAAACTTCCTTAAAACTTATAGCTGCTCCATTAGATAAATCTTTTAATGCTCGTGCAAATTCTCTTTTTTCATTTGTGCTCATTGAGACAAGATTTAAAGAAGAGTTTGCTGGAACAAAATAATATTCAATAACTGCATTCGGCCCCCATTCATAATTATTCACTCTAAATAAGGCACTTTGAGCATTTCCTTTTTTTAGGACATTAGAAGAAACAAGCTGTTCTGCAGTGAAAATCATATCCCCTTCTACTAGAAAATTTCCGTCTTCTAACTGAATTACATCCGCTACAGCATCAGTTTGATCATTTGTATCTGTATTTGAATTTTCTGCTTGAACTGGAGTAATCTCCGATGAACAAGCCACGAATAAAGACAAGAACATAGCAAGAACTAGGCTCCGTTTAATAAATAATTGTATCATTTATTTTCTCCTGATATGGACAAGATTGTCCAACGGAGCCAATTATAATTAAAAATTAAAAACAGAGATTTAAAAAATAATGTCTATTTTAATCAACATGAAATGATGAAATATTTTCCCTTCTTTTTCAAAAAAAAATGATCTTTTTCGCTGTTTTAAGAAATCAGCAGTCGCAATTATCATTATTCATAAGACTATTCATTGAACAAAAAAAAGAGCCCAATAAAATACTAGGCTCTTTCGTTTATTTATTTAAGATTCATTAGCGGTTGATAAATTTTTGATAATTTACCATTGAACCTTGCTTCATTCGAATCACATAATGACCTGCTGGC
>JAAYXQ010000174.1 GCA_012515825.1 Fibrobacter sp. | reverse complement strand
TGAATTGTAAAAGACGTCGAATCACTGATAGCGACAGTTGTCAATATGGCAATAAAAAAGCACAAACTTAAATATTTTTTCATTTTTTCTCTCTTATCTTACATTGACTCGATTGTAACAAAGAACTTTTAGATTTTCACGAACGAGAAGAAAATAACTCCCCCTCTCACGAATCCATTCTTTTAGTGATAACTGATGAACACCAGCAGAAAGATGCATTTGTTTTTCGACGAGTTGATTTCCTTGAAGATCAAAAACGGATAAAGTGAGCGCGCCTCCTTTAGCTAAACGTAAAGAAGAACCCATTATTTCATTTTCCTGTGACTTCATTTGAAATTTTTGAATCGAAGTAATATCGCTATCTTTTCGTATAATATTTTCCATACTAAAACCAAACATATCAATATTTGGCCCGCCCTCTTCTGTCATAGAAATAAATTGAAGATCGCCTTCTCCATTCATTAAATCAAGTTCCACATAAACAGTATCCCAAGTAGTCCAGCTTCCTGTAGAAGGAAAGCTCACATAATAATCATGATCTAAATAAATATTAAGAGATCTATCATTTGCACCGCCATTGGCATAGATAATCCCCATTGTCACAAAACCAGCACTTGGAAACACCATTTTGTAATTTGCAAAAGCTTCCTTTTGATTTTGGAAATTCCAAAAGCCTTCGCCATGAAATCCTGCATTATTCGATTCAGAATACCCGATTCCTGTATCTGGCTTAAAGGCATCAAAAGTACTTAGCAATTCTACCTTTTGAACTGAGGAAGAACTCACCTCCACAAAAGAACTAGAGCTAGTTGGCGTAATAGTCCCTTGCCCAAGTTTTTTTGGCGTAGTAGATGGGAAAGCCGTCAAGGCTTTTCCATCGCCAGTATATAACTCTGCTTGTCCTCCTTCATAGACAGCGGTATATTGCGTTGAAGCAGAGCCCATCACAAAAGTATGAACATAAGAGGATTTTACCTGACTCATGCTATTGCCACTTACTTTTTGGCCTTGCCCATTATACCAGCCTAAAAACTTTTTCCCATTCTTTGGCGTTGTTTTTAAAGTGACCGTCATTCCCTTTGGATAATAAGTACTTACCGAAGTTACAGAATCTGCACCAACTGGGCTTACTTTCACATCCACTTGATACATAGGCGCCAAATACTGAGCGAGCTTTTTTGCATTTGCATCTGAATGTACTCGAAGCTGTTCTGTGACAATACGCCCCATCGCATTTGCTCCACTTTGTTGTAGATGCTGATTATCTGTTTGCCCTGAAGCGTAATTAGAATATTCCCCCGCATCTAAAAACATATTGATGTAGTGGTTAGAATAATACTGCCCTAGAGAAATCAATAAATTTCGAGATAACGTATCTAAATCAATTAAAGGCACATTCAAAGAATCTGCAACCTGGCGCATAAAAATGGGGTATGCATGATAAGATTCATAGACGGAATCTGGACTTGTAAAATTAGAACGACGAATAGGTGAAAGTAAAATAGGATAAGCACCTTTCGATTGGGTTTGCTTAACCATAGAACCAATACTATTTTTGAAATTTACTTCACCTGTTTTATAACCGTTGTCGTTAGCTCCAAACATGATGAATACATAATCGCCACTTTTAATGAGACTGGAAACAGCGGGATAAGTGACTCCATTTTTAGTGAAGTTCTTACTCCAATGCCCGTCGTAATAAGTCTGAGAAGTGGTTCCTCCGC
>JAAYXQ010000173.1 GCA_012515825.1 Fibrobacter sp. | reverse complement strand
CTTCGTCTTCGGCGACGCTTTCTTTTGGTGTGTTACGCCCTAAAATCAAAGCAGAATCGATTCCTGCAGCACAGGCGCCCAATACGTCTGTTCCAAGAGAATCTCCAATCATAATGGCTTTTGAAGATTTAGGATTTTTTTTCAACGTTTCAGAAAATATGGTTGGAAAAGGTTTTCCTAAATAAATCACTTCAGCATTCGTTTGCTGAATCAAATAATATGCAAAAGCTCCCGAGACGGGCTTTCGAGAGCCATCGATACTTGGAGCCCAAGGGTCTGGATTTAAGACAATCAATTTGGCATTCGGTCTTTTTAATATTTCGATTGCTTTTTCTCGTAACTCCACTTCGCGTACTACATTTGAAAGGATCACGACTGGATCTTGTGGGTTTTCAGAAAAAGTAATCCCCGCCGCTTCTAAAAAAGCAACGCCTGTTTCGCGTCCTAAATAAAATGCTTCTTGAATATTTTGCTTTTGATTTTCAAGCGTTAAAAGATCGCCCGAAGTCACGACTTCTTCATGTAAAAAGTCAAACCCCATAAGCCATAAATCTTTTAATAATTTCACTACTGGCTGCGAGGCCGCATTCGTCAGCAAGCGGATTGTTTTCCCCTTCTGCCTTAAATAGCGAACCATTTCTAAAGCACCTGGATATACGTAATGATTTTGATTATAGAGAGTGCCGAAAGCATCTAAAAAAAACAAGTCGTATTTAAATGCTAATTGTTCTAATGTATTTATTTTCGTTTCTATCGTTTGAAAAGAAACATTTAATCGTTCAATATATTTTTTATGAATTTCTAGTTCTAATGGTTCCATAAACTATCGTCTTAAAACACCCCATGACTGCATTCGATTTTCTTTATCTTTCGTTTGATAAACAGCATGGCCATTGTAAGAAATACGGACATCCACATCGACTAAATAAACGCCTGTTTGCACAAAACGACCGTCATCACTTAAAAAGTTCCAACGGAAGAAAACTCGTTTTCCTCGATTTTCTAATCGTGAATCAGAACCCTTAAACGAAACTTCATCACTCGCAACATAAGTCCCAAGACTAGTGAAAAGACACATTTTAATGACAATCTTAATTTTCGATATATCGATTTTTTCGTCTTTTCCTATTTCAAGTGAAGGGTAACGCAAACGGAGTTCTTCTCGAATCACCGTTTCAAATTCTGGCCCTCCTACATCTAGCGCCACGCCAACAGCAGTATCATTAGGATAGAGAGACTCGAAAGGTAAAAAATCAAGCTCAAAAACGCGCCCATTTTTTTTCTTACTATTTTCAAAATAAGTCGCTTTATTAACTGTAAATATTTCTATAGGATAAGAGCCCTTTAACGCCACAAAAGGAGTCGATTCTGGGATTTGATTTCTCGAGGAATCCATAATGCAGCTTGCTTTAATCCGAATAGAATCTTTTGGTGTCATGGTGGTTTCAGTAAAAAGTTCTTTATCTAAAATAAAGAAAGCTTCGCGATGTAAAACATTCCAATAGTACGAAGAATATTGCCAAAGCGATACGTCATCACCACTGGCTGTTTTATACTCTATAATCAAACCACAATTTTGATTATCAAAAGAAGGCTCAGAGAATACAATCTTTAAGGTGTCATCCCCACGTCCACGGTAACTCTTAAAAAAAGTTTCCTGTATCACTGGAGCCATTTGATCTTTCATGCTAATGAAAATAGCATCTCCGTTACTCTGATACAAAATAGCTGAGCCATAATCTCCATAAGAGAAATCAT
>JAAYXQ010000172.1 GCA_012515825.1 Fibrobacter sp. | reverse complement strand
TTTTATTGGAGGGATGCTATGGAATTTAATTCTAAAGAATTGTCTGAATAAGGCTTAAAATTAATCTATGAAGAGGAGCATAACAATATTTTCGGTATATGTTCAAATCTGATTGAAGGCTCTTCGGCTCGAAAGCATGTCTGTATAAAAACACAACAGGGTAACTCTCATAGTCACCATAGTATGATTTGGAAAGAAACGCATTAGAAAGCTGGTTTGCTGCGTCATGATATCCTTTTGCGAATATTCCAAAATCAGCAATTGGATTGTCTTTAAAAGAAATTACGAATTTTGATTTGCTTGGTATATTATTGTATATGTAACATATACAAATACAAAAACAAGCCCGAGAAAAAATGTGTTCCTATTCCTATTCATTTTTCACCTCCTGACTTGTTTTTGAAAATGTCAGGATTCTTCTCGTAAAACTTACGCCTTTTCTCTTTGTTAGCCTTCCTTTCTTTCTTCCAATAATTGATAATCGTTTTACTATCATCGAGACTATCCAGAGAATTCGATGTTATTTTAGATAATTCATCATTCCATTTTGGATTTCTGACATAAAAAAGCTTCTTACTGCCTTTCTTGTCCGGGAAATAAATGAATTGGTGCTTCATCCCAATTACAACAGGCCGTACCCCAGACTCTTCTGGATATCTTTGTCTAACTTTATCCCAAGTATGGAAGCCTAATACCCCTTCACCACATCCATAAGTTTTGTAATTGCCATTCTCATATAAAATCTTAACTTTGTAAATGTATTCCATTTCTATCCGTATAGGAATAATCCAAGTATCGTTTGGTTCAATGACATCATCAATTTCACTTTCTTCATCAGCATTTTCTAATGCATTACCATTTAACTTGAAAATTTCGATGGGTGTTCCTATATACCAACTGTCAAATGCAACATCATGGTCAATAAAGCGATGTTTTTTAGCAAAATTGAAACCGTAAGCGACATCTGGATCATTCTGCAACTGTTCCATAATTTCTTTAAGCCCTTCAGGAATCTCTTGCGAATAGCCGATATTTGCTATTCCCAGAAGCCCCATTAGAGCAAATGCCCATAAATATTTCATTGAAAATCTCCATTAATGGTTTAATTAACGTTAGTTGAAAAGCTGAAAATGAGTTACTTCCTATTGCCCTTATTCTCGCTATTCATTTTCTTTGTGAGTGCCCTTGCCTTTTCATTATAATCAGCACGCTTAGCCGAAATGTTATCATTCTCTGCCTTTTCAGCGATATCAACAATTACTTCCTCATCTTCAAACCCATCACGTACACCTGTTACCTGAAAAGCGAATGGAACGTCGCCGAATTCGTTGAAATCACAATCTTTCATGCCGATTACGATTTGTTCCCTGCTTTTTTCTTTGGTGTAGAGAACAACAGGGGCTTCTTCTGGGGTGAGAATGACCGTTACTGGCGCATCTGAGCTTGTTACAAGCTTGAAATGCTCAGGTAATGTAACAATCGCTTGGCCATTTACCGTGGTAGCTGTTCCTCGGGCAAGGGTAAGCGCCTCACCTGATTCAATGGCAATGTACTTGATTACTTTCATAGTATCGGTAGGGTGAGGATGAACGAAATTCTTGGTACCGAATACATACAGGTCTCCGTATATATGGAACCAGTCACCCACAGAACCAGCCTCACAGCTCATCCAACCCCATCCGGTCCCGGTTGAGCCACCCTCGATATACAAATCACCGTAATGCGTGGTGCCATGGTTGGCGTTATAGTATGAACGAAATGCGATATAATCTGACAAAAAATTGATTTGAGCAAGTGAGCTAAAAATCATGCATTCATCAGGACAACTACTGCAAATGATTTGAATTGTGCTTTCATTTAAAACTCTCCTTAGAACGTTGATTGTTTTTATTGTTTACCATCATTACCGGTTACATTACTGACCAGGATAAGTTGTCTTTGAGTTCCGCAGTTGTTACATGATTTTTTGTTATGCATTTTCTTTTCCTCCTTTCTTCGCGGCGACTCTTGTGTCTTTTTCTGAGGCCGGTTTATTGCAACCAACGCGCGGCTCAACCTATGCTGGCCTGCTTTGAGGCTGGCGCACTTGGCCGGTTGTGCGCCGTTTGACTGCCGTTTGTCTTTAAGCGCATGGATACGTTCCTAATTATTCCTAATATCAATATTTTTTTTTTCACTGTTCTATGTATTCAAGATAAAAAGTTAACATAAGAAACAGTTTTCATGTTAATTGGCAAAGATTCAATCATTCATAATATTTTTAACAACAATTTTTCAAGATCCTCAACTGGTAAATCATTTTCTGAAACTTGCTCACCATGCGAAAGTAAATCACGCTTCTTTTTAATTGCTTTAAAAGTTTCAATCTCATTATCTGAAATATTTTCCCATAAGATCAAAGAACACCAAATAAATCGTTGTGATAGATTTTTACATTCGGCTTGTCTCTCCATAAAAAATTGTTTTCCTGTTACAGCTAATCTTTTAGGAATCGAATTTACACTATCGACATAGTTTTCAAAATTCATTTGATTAAATGCTTTATGTGTATGCCTCTCAAGGGCTTGAAAAAGATTTAAAAACTGTTTAAACCGGTCCTCATCCCTTAATCCAAAATAAAAAAGAGAACTCACCTTTGGTTCTATTGTTGAATATTGTCTTACTGCACTATTAATAACTGTTTTTATCATATTACCAGTAATATTTATAGAAGAAGTCAATCGAGCAGAAATTGAAATACTAAAGTCATTAATAATTTCACCATTTTGGGTTATACCGTATTTTGCTCGTTCAATAAATCTAAAACGGATTGGATAATTAATTTTAGACAGATGAATTGTTAGTGAAGAAATGAGAGGTGGGATGATGTTTTGTTCAACTTCCTTTAACAAGTTATTCGCATTTTGGAAACAATCATATGTTATTAGCTTCTCATTTTCCCTTTTACAATAACCAGATTCACAAGTAAATAATTTATTACTACTAATTTTGATTAAAATATAAGGTGGATGACTTTTATTCGCTTTTTGCCATTCTACTTCATCGTCAACAAATGAATCTCCTATTAAATTCTTAGAAATATCATTTACAGTATTACCAAATGCAAAAGATATAACATCGTCAGAATAACTCACATTTGAGAACAGATCTGTATTTACCTCTTTTAAAGATATTCCTTCAATATTGAAAACATAAATAGAATTAAATTTCGCTTCTATTCTTGCTTCTGAGTTAAATTCTTTGAATCCCAAAGTTTCAAGAATTGTTTTTGATAGAGTTGCCATGGTTATAGAATCTCTCTTAATTTATTATTTTTAATATATACTCTTTAATTCCGCGCTCACGACGAGCGCTCCCAACCGGTGGGATAATGGCCACCTAACGGGTCGGCCAACAGTTGATCGTGCGGAAATGCGCATGTCAACTTTGGCCTGTTGTGCGATTTTTCCGGGCATGCATTTTCTTAGGGGCGCTCTTCTTCTTTTTCGTAATGTTTCAAGAAACTCCGAATTTGTTTAAACACTTCATGTTTAGGAGGAAAACATCTTTTCAGAAAAACAACTGCACTCCTCATAGTCGTTACGACCATTTCCTTTTTTCTGCCCTATTCATGCTGCAAATTAGCTAAATGAAAGTAAAGATTGACAAGAACTTCATTATTCCCATTATACTTTATAATTAATTCTTCTATTAACTCTTCGGCTGATTTTCCTTTTTCCAAATCCAAATAAATACTTACGATGTGGTCTGCAATCACCGGATTTGTAGGTTCTAGTCCGAATAGATATTGAGCTATATTTTTAGCCGCACCATCATTTCCAAAGAGTAGTTCATGTCCTATAAGTCGCCTTGTATTGTCATAATGAAGACTAAATAAAGCATATGCTTCACGATGGTGCTCAAGAGCTCTTTTGTCATTCTGCATTTCAGAGTACCATATTGCAATTTGATAATGCTTTTCGGCTTTAGCTTCATTATCAGTCATTTCACTTACTTCTGCTATTGCGTTTTCAATAATTCTAGAATTATCGAAATTAAGAACCGCAGGTTGTGAGTACTTTAAAAGGAATTCCAATTTACGTATGTTCTTCGTCTGTAGTTCTATGGGTGTTATTAATACGAAGAAAAAGATGAAATCTTCGGCCTCTATATACCCAATGACTTCAATGAATGGAACATTCTCAAGGTATGCTATTCGAATTCTGGTTGGATAATTATCTTTTCGAGTCGGTCCAGGCTTGATATCAGTCCTAATTGGTCCATAGTATTTCTGAGTATTGGTTGTTTGTATGGCCAACAGATCATCAATTGATTGAATTTTATCGCTTAAAGGCGATGTATTTACATAAATTAGTTCCTTATTCTTATTTGCTTCCTCAAGGGTGCGTCCTCTTTGGTAAAGTGCGGCAAGGAATTCCATTGAAGTTCCTGGTTGTATAACCCATCCAATAGGTGCCATTGTTAGGATCGTTCGGTTTCCAGAATAGGGCAGAGCGACTAATGCTTGATTTGCTTTGATGTCTGAAAAGTTAATAATATCTAATTCAATTTTGGCTGGACCATAGTAGGCCCTGTTAATTGCTGCTGTACTAAATCCTTTCGACGTGATTAACAGACCACGTTCAGCCTCCAAATCTTCAACCATCGCGATGAAAGATTCAACATGTTTGACATCTACATTTCTTCTAAAATGCTTCGCGTCCACAATTAATGAAACAGGATAATCTGCAATTGTGTCCTCTACTAAAATGTCAATCTGGCGTTCCCTTTTAGAGTACCTGCCAATTCTTTTCGCATTGAAAGTGATTACCGCGTCAGGATAGCTGGTCTTAAAGTAATCAAAGAGCTCCTTTTCGTATGCTTGCCAGTTCATCTTTTGTTCCTATTTTTTCGCGCGCCTATGATCTGTATGCCCGGAAATTTCGCACAACGGGCGGCTCGACCACTCACCTGTAGTTTTTACGTAACGGAGTGAAGTAAAAATTGCAGGTTGGTCGTGTTAGGCGATTTATTCCACCGCATGTCTTTTGTCTCGCCGCGCTCTTCGTCTTATATTTTTTTATCGATTTTCTTTTGATTATCAATATTTATTATGTAACCTTTACAATCATCTTATACACATTGCAGTATAGCCTTTAGGATCTGAAATAAATCCAAATTTCTCATAAAACTTTGAATTGCCTGGGGTAGCTACAAGTGTTGGTCTTAATTTATGCTCTTTTAACATTTTCATTAATTCTTCCATTATTGCAGTCCCAATTCCTTGTTTGCGATAATCGGGATGCACAATCATTCTAAAAATATAAGCATGAATGATGTTGTCAGATATCACCTGAACAAATCCTATTAATCTTTTATCTTTTTCTCTGGCAGTTTCTTGAAAACATTGAAGATGTTCATACTATTCCTTTGTAAAATACCTAACAAATTAGATCAAGCCACTTTAAGTCAAATAAAATGGGAATGCCATTATCTTGTGCTTTCATAAAAATAGGAAAATCTTCTTGGGGGCAAAATATTATAAAGACATCTTCTATTTTAAAATGAAGATCACCAGCTATTCGCCATTCCCTTTCATGAGAAATATCATATCCATCATGGAACGCAGTTGGCTTGCGTATTATCGATAGAAAAGGCTTGATCTGATCAGGTATACTATGAAAGAGCCAATGTAATTTACCTTCTTCATTTTTAGTTCCGCTATAATACCTCCCCTCTGGAATTATGATACAGGGACTTCCATCTTTTTCAAGAATAAATTCCCTTTTAAATGATATGCCATAATTGCATTTAAAGATGTCCCGATGAATTTTTATTCCAGAAAAAGTAGCTTCGGTGAAAGAAATGACATTAGGTTTTGGATCAAAATATGGCAGGCTTTCGTGCTCTTGAAGCCAGTGTGCATCAATTTTAGGCTTTGAAAAATTATTTTCAGCATCAAGAATGCGTAAGAGATATTTTACGCTGTCTTCTTTAGTGTGTATTTCTATTCCGTTCTTGTCAACTTGCCTGAGTAAACGTGTAATTATTCCCGAACAATCAGGAGATTTATTTTGAAGTTCAAGAGTCTGTTTTAGATTAGTCTCTGGCATTGTATTCTTCCTTTATCTATTTCCTTGCATTTGTTTTAGCCCCCGCCTCATATTCTTATTAGCCGCAAATTACTATAATCTATTCTTGTGCAAAATTGCACATAACGGGTCGCGGCACAGCCGCAGTGTAACTGTAATGCACTGTACTCAGTGCTTTACAGCTACATTGTGGCTTGACGCTGTTGTTTGCCCGTGTCTGGCTGTGCTCCTGTTTTCCCGCGCGCTCCTGG
>JAAYXQ010000171.1 GCA_012515825.1 Fibrobacter sp. | reverse complement strand
GACCACAACAATACGATCAACCCAATCAGGTAAAGTGGAAATAACGCTATGAATTGTTTTCGATGCGTTAAAAGTAGGAATAACAACACATATTTTAGCCTTATCGTACATAGATTAACCCTCCAAATGAGCAGTGGACAAATTATAGCCCAATTAATAGTGGTAAAAATAGTAATAATTCTAGTGTGAAGTCCTCGAAACCTATGAATTATTCATGCTTGTGCATTATGGCTCATAATTCAAAAAATTAAACAAGTTTCCAAGCACAATTACACTGGATGGAAAACCGTATAATTTTTTAATCTTAAAATCGATTTGACTTGCGAGTTCCTTTAGTTGATTTGCGTCCACCCATGTTATACTAAAGATTACCATTGATTGCAATAAGTGTTTCTATTATAACTTTTCAAAAAGGGAACGAATAATTTTTTTACACTTTCCAACTAAGACCTAATTTTGTTATGGAGTAATATGATACAAATAATATCTCTTATTGTCATTTTTGGGGTTTTATCTGCGGCATCAATCGTTCTTTCTGGGAATCGCGGTTTAATATCTGGAGACATCTCGGGAAAAAATTTTCTTCAATTACTCCTTGATATTCGTTTTATACTTGCCATGATATTGGCTGTTGGTTCACGTTTCACCTTCATATTTATCAATAATTCATTACTAAAGTTTCCCAATTTAGCAAATAATTCGACTACTATAACAACTTTTGTTACAGCTTCAAGCTATGTATTTATCATCGCGGCCAACTTTTTGTTCTTAAATGAGAGATTAACAGTTCAACAAGCCGTGGGTGCCACGTTGGTGATGATTGGTATTATTGTGATGATGAGATAAATTCAAAAGATTTATTCAAATGATTATTACAATAATCTAACACGCTGAAGTGTAAAGTCTCGAAAAACAAAGAAAGTAAATGTTTTATATAAAGTATGAATAAATTAACATATCAACCATTAGAATATATTAAAGTAACCCGACCTGTTTCCAGGATCGATTATGTTGTTGATAATTGTCGAAGCAAGAGAGTCTTAGATCTTGGTTGTTGGGATGAAACTGCATTGTATAAAAAAGAGACTCCGTTCTGGTTGCATGATCGTATTAAAAAAGTTGCAAAAAGTGTGATCGGAATTGATAGCTCACCATCGTTACCAAACGGTGGAATTCATCTGGGAAACTCAACAATTCTTAAGGGAAGTGTTACTGATAAGCAATTGATATCGAAATTTGATATTGATGTTATTGTGGCTGGCGAATTGATAGAGCATTTACCCAACACATTCGAATTCTTCCTTTTGTTGAAAGAAGTTCATCCCGGCAAGCGATTTTTGTGTACTACTCCTAATGCAACAAGTCTTAGCAACATAATTCTCGGAATTTTTAAGAGAGAATCGACTCATCAAGACCATTTAAGCATCTATTCATATAAAACCTTAAACACCATTTGTAAAAAGGCTAATGTATCTTCATACGAATTATTTCCGTACTATGTAAAATATTCAGAGATGAGAACACAATCTAAAGGTTATAAAAAATTGCTCGTTCAATTTGCTGAAAAATCTATTAATATAGCTGAGACTATTTCCCCCCTTCTTTCAGGTGGCTTTATTATTGATGCAATTCTCTAGTTTTACAAATAATATCGAATGTTTAATAATAAATAATTAATCTATTGTGTGTTGGTTCAACTATAAAACCTCAACAAGGAAATATTCAAGAAGAATGAAGCAATTAAAGACATTAAATTATAATTGGATTCTTTTTATTATTTTAGGGTTTTTTGGCGCTTGTGTAAGAGCAACATGATAATGTCCTAAAGTAGCAAAATAGAAATGTCCTAATTACTATTAGGAGCTATGAAAAGGACTATCGAAATGAGCAATGAAGAACTACTCCGAAAAAGTGTCCTTGAAGG
>JAAYXQ010000170.1 GCA_012515825.1 Fibrobacter sp. | reverse complement strand
TGTTTCTCACATAAAAAGTAAACTTTTAAGTGTTCATGTTTGTGGCACACAACAGAGTGAGGAGGTAATACCATTTCCGTCAACAATATCATTTATTAATAAGTTTTAATGAAAAAAAACATTGCCGTCAACAATGGTGTTATTCATAAAAAACGAAATAAAATCAACCCGAGCGAAGAGATAACAGTCATTTCAATCAATTATAATAGTTTTTGATATGCTATAGAAATGTCATGAAAAAACAATCACGTCGTTAATTTAATTAAAGCGAATAATTGCATAAAAGCTTTTTTCTATATTAAACGCATGATTGAGACGCTTCTACATTATAATATAAATGCTCCCCGATATACCAGTTATCCACCTGCGAATCTTTTTAGAAAAGCAGAAAATGAATTGGAAGTTAAAGAGCTCTGGATTGCTTCTAATGCATTAGGATCATCGAATTTAAGCTTTTATTTTCATATTCCTTTCTGTTCAAAGCGTTGTCTTTTTTGTGGCTGTACTTCTGAGACGATCAAAGAAGACTCTTATAGAGAAGAATACATGCAAGCCATTGCAAAGGAAATGGATAAGAAATTACTTTGGATAGACTCTTCTAGAGTTGTTACCCAAGTGCATTTTGGGGGTGGAACACCGACTAGCGTACCAGTCTGTGATTTGAAATTCATTCTTGATAGGTTAAAAGAAAAATTCACATTCTCTGCGGGAGCTGAAATTGCGATAGAATGTAATCCCGCCTCAGTAACAAAAGAGCTTCTTTCTGAATTGGCGTTAGCGGGTTTTAATCGAATTAGTTATGGTATTCAAGATTTTAATCTAGAAACGCTTCGTATTATAGGTCGTGATCCTTCTTTAATTGATGTTCCATCTCTTGTTTCTCTTTCACGTGAATTAGGTTTTCATAGCGTGAATCTCGATTTGATTTATGGATTACCAGGTCAAACGCTAGAGAGCTTTTCTGAAAGTGTTTCTAAAGCCATTGAGTCAAAACCAGATCGAATTGCTCTTTTTAGTTATGCGCATGTGCCTTGGAAACGCCCAGAACAAAAACATTTAGAATCATTTGTTATTCCCGATGCTTATCATAAAATGAGTTTTTTCTTAAAAGCACGTGAAATGTTTCGAGAGGCAAACTATCAAAGTATCGGAATGGATCATTTTGTGATACCAACGGATTCTTTATATTTGGCGGCAAAGGAAGGTCTTTTACATCGTAATTTTCAAGGCTATTGCACAAGAAGTACTACTGGGCAAGTTTATGCATTTGGTTCAAGTGCGATTTCTCAGCTGGACAATGCTTATCTTCAAAATACACATGTCACCTCAGATTACATAGACAAAGTAAAACATGAAGAAATGACTGAAGTGCGAGTTCATCCTTTAACGGAAACAGAGAAAATATGGCGCAATATCATTGAGCGATTAATGTGTAACAATGCGCTAAAGATCAATGAAATCGAAAAGAAAGTTCTTGGTTCTCGTTGGGATCGTCTTTGCGCACTTGAAAAAGAAGGCTTACTAGAAAAAATAGCCGACAATGAAATTCGCACCACGGAACTAGGTTCTTTAGTGATTCGCTATTTAGTATCTGTGATTGATCCTTTACTTGAGAATCAAAAAACGGAAGGCGTATTCAGCAAGACTATTTGATAGAGTTTTTGATATCGCTGGTGGCTGTCATGACTTGCCAAAGAATCGCTTTTTGTGCATGTAAGCGATTTTCTGCTTCTTCATAACTCAAATTCTTAGGCCCGTCCATCACTGAATCAGTGATCTCTTCGCCACGGTGTGCTGGCAAACAGTGAGTGACTTTACAATGTTCTGGAGCTAATGTAAGCAAGTGGTCATTAATTTGAAAAGGAAGAAAATGGCTTTGCTTAGATTCTTTTTCGCCTTCTTGCCCCATACTGACCCAAACATCGCTATATAAAATATCTGCATCGACAACAGCTTCTTCTGGGTTATGGAATATACGGTATTGACAGCCACGCTTTTTAAGAAGAGGAAGAGATTCTTCTATAATCCATTTAGGTTGTTCGAAACCTTTAGGACAAGCTAAGGTAAAGTTCATTCCTAGTTTAGCACACAATGTTAAAAGGGAGTTCGCCACATTATTGCCATCACCAATGAAGGCAATTGTTTTCCCTTGAAAACTACCAATTTGTTCTTGAAACATTTGAGCAAATGAAATGGCTTGACATGGGTGAAAATCGTCTGTTAAAGCGTTAATAACAGGAATATCACCATATAGAGCGAGTTGATCTACTAATTCTTGCTTAAAACAACGAACTACAAGTGCATTAATCCAACGAGAAAGACAGCGAGCCACGTCTTTTATGCTTTCACGCTTTCCAAGTCCGATAGAATCAGGATCTAGAATTACAGGAAAACCACCAAATTGATGAATTCCAACTTGAAATGTGGTAATTGTTCGTAAAGAAGGCTTTTCAAAAAACATTCCTAGTGTCTGACCTTTAAAACGATCAGAATACTGCCCTGAATGGACTTCTGTTTTTAAGCGTGAAGCAATATCTATTGTTTCGAGAATTCTTTCTTCACTCCAATCAGCAAGCCGAAGTAAATGCTTCTTACGATCGATCATGTTAGTTCTTTGATACCTCAAAGTTTAAACTTTTAAACTATTTTAGCGTTTTTGTTATTTAAAAAAGAAAAAGGCTGTTTGAAACGATCAAACGCCATTCTCTTGTAGAGAAATCAGAATATATATTCTTTTTCTTAAAAAGGGAAGAAAAATATTAAAAAATTATGCTTTTTTAGTATTCTCTTCAGCTTGCATTTTTAACTCTAAACGGCGTCGAATCACCATTTCATTAAATAAATCGGTAAGACTGTCTTCAATACTAATTAGAGGTTTCCACCCAATATCCATTATTTTAGTTGGATCTCCTATCAATAAGGGGATGTCGTTGGTGCGTTCAAGGCTTGGGTCAAACCTAAAATCGACATTAACTCCTGCAATATCAATTAAAAATTCAGTCAATTCTCTAAAAGTATAAGATTTTCCACAGCAAATATTATAAACTGAACCAGATTCTGAACCATTTAGAACTTGAATCATTCCCCTTGCTACGTCGCGAACATCGACTACGTCACGACTGATATCTAGACTTCCAGTAAATAAAACGGGTTCGTTTCCATAGTGTTTTATTTTCACGAGTTGGTATGTAATTGAGGGAATTGCAAAACGTCTACTATGGTGAGGACCTGTAAAATGAAATGGCCGAACAAAAACTATATGTAATCCATAAGCATTTCTAAATTGATTACCTAGAATTTCCATACATGCTTTTGATGACGCATAAGGCGTTAGTGGATTAGGTGGATTCGTTTCCTTATGTAAGGTTGTTAAATGCTCTTCAGTACGCCCATAAATTTCACTGGAACTTAAAAGAAGAACTTTCGCCCGAGGACAAGCTTGACGAACGACTTCAAGTAGGTTTTGAGTCCCGAGAAGGTTTGTACTCAACGTTTCAAAAGGCTTTTTGTAAGAAAGTCCAACGGAAGATTGGCTTGCTAAATGATAAATATAGTGAGGTTGTATTTTCTGCACTACTTCAAAAAGCTCTTTAAAATTCAATAAATTACCAGTCAAATAATTAACGTCTGGGACTTTTTGCCATGGTTGAGGCTGCTCATCGCTATAACTGTATAATTTACGACCGGAGCGTGTGACTCCAGATAAAATGTGAAACCCTAAGGCTCCTGTACCACCAGTTACAAGAATACTCATTGTTCCTCTCTTGCCTGGATAGATTCCCAGGCATTGTTAATGATCTGTTCGTCAATATTAGTGTGTTTATTTACAAAACCTATTTTATGGGGAAGAATATAATTTCGATTATTTTTATCCACTTTTTTATCAATACTCATAGCTTTCCAAGCCTCTTCTGCGGAAACATTAAAAGAAGCTGGGAAACCAAATCGATTTAAGAGATCGGTTTGACGTTTTTCGTCGTCAGGATTCCATAGTTGTAAAAGAGAAGAAACTCTACCAGCGACTCTCATTCCTAAACTAACAGCAATCCCGTGAGAAAACTTTTTGTAATCTGTAAGTTTTTCAATGGCATGACCAAAAGTGTGGCCATAATTTAAGATGGCTCTAAGGCCAGTTTCTTTCTCATCTATTCCTACGACTTCTGCTTTGATTTCACAGCTTCGTTGAATGAGTTGTTTTAAAATAGCAGGATCTTTATTCAGAATAGAATCTACATGGCTTTCGATAAAATCAAAAAAGGCTGCATCATAAATAACACCATATTTGATGATTTCAGCAAGTCCCGCTAAAAATTCTTGGTGGGGAAGAGTAGATAAAACAGATAAATCACAAATCACGGCTTTCGGTTGATAGAAAGCCCCTATCATGTTTTTCCCTTCTGGATGATTTACAGCCACTTTTCCACCAACAGAACTATCCACCATACTTAAAAGCGTAGTAGGAAGCTGGATAAATGGAATCCCTCGTTGGTATGTGGCAGCACCAAATCCTGCCATATCTCCTACAACACCACCACCAAATTGAAGAAGACATGTCTTTCTACTAAAATGACGGCGAAGCATAAAGGTGTAAAGCTGATTTAGACTATTAAAATTTTTATTAATCTCGCCAGCTCTGAATTTAAAAACAAGGGATTGTGCTGTTTGGTTTCTTAGTTGTACAACCGTTTGATTTTGGGCTTTAGCGACCGTGTTATCTGAACAAATTAAAAAATGATGCGAAGGCATTAATTGAAGGCCTTCAAGAAGTATCCCTATCTTTGATAACAAGTTATTTCCTATAAAAATAGGGTAGCGCTCTCCAGATGACGTTTCCACGTTTAATACATGACTTTCCCAAAAAAGTAAAAGACGAATCACTCGTTCTGTGACGTGTTCTTCTGGATACTCATTAGAACTTTCGACACTAAAATCAGCTTTTGAATAGTAAATTTCTCGTTCTTCTAGAAGCTTTTTTACTTTTTCTAATCGATGAGTATCATCAAGACCAGCCATCAATGGACGATTATTTTTTCTTCCAATTCGTTCAGATAAAACATCTGGTTCTGCCCATAAGCGAATTAAAACTCCTGATTGACGAATGGCTTTCACAACAGAGGGCTGAGTTAAGGCTCCGCCACCTAAAGATATTACTTTAGGTTCAGGGTCAGCCGCAAGCTTTTCAATTAGCTCTAGTTCCATTTTCCGAAAAGCGCGTTCACCGTCTTGTTCGAATATTTCTGAAATAGTTTTGTTTGCTTGCTCAGAAATTAAAAAATCAGTGTCTATAAAAGGACGTTTTAAACGCTCTGCAACATGGCGTCCCACACGGCTTTTACCACTAGCCATAAATCCAGTAAAATAAACATGCTTATACATTAGGTATCTCCACATCTTGGATTAAGGCGTTATTCATAAATAAAGCATTCTTAAGAATATTTTCTTCTGTAGAATATGCAGGAAACCACTTTGCAAAACTAGCCGCGCCTTGAGCGGCGAGCATACCTGTTCCTTGAATCACTTTGCAACCAATTGCCTTTGCTTCTTTCAAAAAAAGCGTTTCAGGAGGATTATATACAATATCGTATATGATTTGGTGAGAGCGTATTTGATTTTTTAATAAAGGAGTTTCATTAATGGAAGGGGACATCCCCACAGAAGTGGCGTTAATTACTAGATCTATTTTTTCTGTAATAGATTCAAAGTCTTGAAATAAAATAGTTTTTGGTTTCGTGCTCGTCGCTTGAGTTAGATCATCTACTAAAGCTTCGCCTTTCGCTTGATTTCTTGAAACAATCGTTAAAGAAACGCCTTTTTGAGCTAAAACAAAGGCAATGGCACGTGCCGCACCGCCATTGCCAAGAAGAGCAACATTTACAGATGAATCTAGTTGAAAAGAGGATCCTAGTGCATTTTGAAGATTAAAAATGGCTCCATAAGGGTCGGTGGTCGTTCCCATCAAAGTTGAACCAATAATGCCATCTTTCCAATAAAGAGTATTCACGCTTCCAGTAAAATGAGATAAAGAATCTAATTCATCAATAAAAGGGATGATTTTTTCTTTAAAAGGAATGGTGATGTTTGCTCCAATAAAACCTAATGTACGAAAAGCTTGAACTGCATCTGAAAGGTGTTCGGGTAAAAAAGAAAAAGGGAGATAGGAGGCATTAATTTGCAGATGTTTTAGTAAAGCATTTTGCATTACTGGGGATCGAGAGTGTTCAATAGGATATCCAAAAACGCCAAGCAATTTTGTTTTGCCATTTATTTGCGTCACATAGTCCTCTGTTTTTTAATGGAGCATCTCCAACTTTAAGGAATCTCTCAAAAGACATTATCAATATTTTGAAAAATAACTTATGTGAAAAGGATATTTTTGCCAAAAGAAGCGTTGTCATGTATTTCTAGGCTTTTTGGCCAATTTTCCAGTAATCACTTGGCTATTTCACAAAACTATCTACCAAAGTAATTTTCAGAGATTCCATTTAGTTTTTACACTAATTGGAATGATCCAAGATTTATTTCCTCTTAAAAATACATATAAAAAAGTCTCATAAATCTTAAAAACTGAATTGTTTTGCTTTTTTTACCTCATTTTAAGCTTTTTTAAAGATAGATATGCTTTTCTTCACAATGGATACTCAGCAAAAAGTCTTACAAAATGAGCAATAAAAAATGATTTTCCCTGATTAAAAAGGTTATAGTAGAGAATCCTCTTATTTTTATAATGCAAATGACGATTTTAGAGAATCCTTTTCTATATTAGCGCCGTGATGAAATTACCTGTAGTATGTATAGTTGGACGCCCTAATGTAGGGAAGTCTTCGCTTTTTAACCGTATTTTAGGCCGCCGCGCTGCTGTGGTGTCTGATCGTGACGGTGTTACACGAGATCGCCATTATCAAACGGCGAACTATAAAAATCGAGAATTTATACTGATTGATACAGGTGGCTTTTTGCCTGATGACACTATTGATGTTTTGGCTGATAGTGTTCGTGTACAGATTTTTAATGCCGTGCAAGATTCCGATTTAGTTTTATTTATGGTGGATGTTCGAGTTGGTATTACCGAGTTGGATTTGCAATTTTCTAGAATGATTAAACGTTTAGAAAAAAAAGTCATTTTAGTTGCCAATAAAAGCGAAAAAGAATCGGATCGTACAGAAAGTTGGAACTTTTTACCTCTAGGTTTTGGCCCTCCTCATACGGTTAGTGCTCTTACAGGGTATGCTTGTCTCTCTCTTCTAGATCAAGTCTTAGAACTTCTTCCAGGTGAAAAATCCATTCGTAGACAAGAAGAACGTCCTATTCGTTTTGCCATTTTAGGCCGTCCAAATGCAGGTAAGAGCACGCTCTTAAATAAGATTTTGAACGAAGAACGAGCTGTAGTATCCGATGTTCCAGGAACAACTAGAGATTCTATTGATTGTCAATTTAAGGTCGATGGTACTTCTTTTGTTGTAACAGATACAGCTGGGCTTCGTAAGAAAGCCCGTGTTTCTGATGAAGTTGAAGTTTTTAGTAATATGCGAACGATGGAAAGCATTCGTCGTTCAGATGTTTGTGTCTTAATGATTGATGTAACTCGCGGTTTAGAAGTTCAAGATTTTCGAATTATTACCGAAATTAGAAAAGCTGGAAAAGGCTTAATCATTCTGCTTAATAAATGGGATATTCTTGAAAATAAAACCGAGAAGTCTTTTGATCACTTGATTAAGGATATGGTTGAACGCGAACCTATGCTAGAATGGGTGCCTATCATTTCCATTAGTGCAAAAGAAGGTCAGCGTGTACATCGCCTAGTCGATGAAATTAAAAAAGTTTATTCTAATTGCCGCCGCGTTTTGGGGCGAGATCATGTCGCTGAATTTTTTGCAAACCTAACCTTAAAAAAACCGCATCCACCACGTCAATCAAGAATTATTGTATTAACTAGAGCTTGTCAAACGATGGTAGAACCTCCAGTGATTACTATTGAAACAAGAACACCTGAATTAGTAGACGAATCTTATAAGCGCTACTTATTGAAAAACTTTTTTGAAGAATTTCAGTTACAAGGCGCTCCTTTGAGATTAAATTTTGATCAAAAATTAACCCTTAGAAAGGATGAAGAACTTGAACAGTTTACTGAGTCTTCCAATAGCATATTTGTTGGGGTCGATCCCTTCAGCAGTATGGATCGCGAAAATCGTAAAAAAAATAGACATACGTGAGCATGGTTCTAAAAATGCAGGCCTAACCAATGTTTTTAGAGTTCTTGGGTGGAAACCAGCTCTTCCTGTTGTACTGATTGATCTTTCAAAAGGCTTTTTAGCTCCCTCCATTGCGCTTTGGATGAATAATGCTTCTGTGGCTGCAGGCGGCCCAGATTATTTCTGGCTACCTTTAGTCGCTGGGTTTCTAGCTATTTTAGGTCATAGTTTTACTTGTTTTGCAGGCTTTAGAGGCGGAAAAGGGGTGCTTACCGCATTTGGTGTATTCTTAGCCCTCGCCCCATTAACGGCAACCATTTGTTTTTTAGTATGGGTTCTTTTAGTGGTATTTACAAAGTATGTTTCTGTGGGTAGTATTGGTGCTTGCCTTGCACTCGCTATTCTTTCAGGTACCAGTTATTTTATAGGTTTTCCAGATACAAAAGTACACGGTGGAATCTTTATAATGGCTCTCGTTGTTGCCACTTTTGTGATTGTCAAACACAGAACTAATATTGTGCGTTTGATGAATGGAACAGAAAATGGCTTTGGTTCTAAAAAGAAGCCAAAACTGGAAACTCCAGAAGAAAAGATATAGATTATAATATCATTATTGATATTGAAGTGAGGTTTTACGTATGAAAGTTGCTGTATTAGGTACAGGTGGTTGGGGTTTAACACTAGGTCGCGTTTTATTTGAAAATGGAAATAAAGTTTCTTTCTGGACTCATTCTCAAGAAGAAGTCGATATATTAAATGAATTTCATGAGTATAAAGATAAACTTCCAGGCGTTGTGTTTCCTAAAGAATTCTTTTATACAACAGACATGTCTCTTGCTTTAGACGACGCTGACATGATTCTTATTGTGGTACCTTCTCAGTTTATGGATAGCGTTTCAAAACAATTGGGAGCTATCACACCAGCGAATGGTAAAAAACCTGTCGTGGTTTGTGCCACAAAAGGCATTTTAGAATCCACATTACAACGCATGAGTGAAGTCATTTTATCCAATGTTTCTTGGCTTACTCCAGATCGAATGGTTGCTTTTAGTGGTCCTTCTCATGCAGAAGAGGTTTCTCGTCGAATTTATACAGCGATTGTCGCAGCTTGCCCTTCAGAAGAATCCGCTCAGCTTGTCCAATCGGCGATGAGTTGTTCCTATTTAAGAGTATATACGTCTTCTGATATTGTCGGAGTCGAATTATGTGGCTCTGTAAAAAACGTAATTGCTATTGCCAGTGGCGTTTTATATGGTATTAATGCTGGTGATAATACTCGAGCTGCTCTTTTGACTCGTGGGCAAGCTGAAATGTGCCGTTTAGGGGTCGCCTTAGGTGCCGATGCGCATACATTTGCTGGTCTTGCAGGCATGGGAGACCTTATTGTCACCTGTTTATCTCCACATAGCCGTAATCGTTTTGTTGGGGAACAAATTGGTCAAGGAAAAACATTAGACGAAATTCTTTCTCATATGAAAATGATTGCAGAAGGGGTGCCTACTTGTAGGAGTACAAAAGCTTTGGCTGAAAAAGTAGGTGTTGAAATGCCTATCGTCAATGCTGTTTATGAAACGCTCTTTAATGGAAAAGCTCCTGAAAAGTCCATTAACGAATTGATGCAGCGAGAATTGAAGTCCGAAGTTTGGTAATTGTATTATTGAACGCTTGAACGATTCAAAAAACACTTTTTTATTATAGCAAGTTCATCATTTTTATGAACTTGCTTTTTTTGTATCATACCTCGAAATCATACCGTAAAAATTTATTCGATTATTTTATTTAGGGGTATTCTTGTTATTAATTCTGCTTTTT
>JAAYXQ010000169.1 GCA_012515825.1 Fibrobacter sp. | reverse complement strand
TTGCGACTATTAAATTAGACCAATTTGCACGTGATAAAGACCATCGTTTTGATGAATTAAAATGGACATTTACAGGAAATAAATTCTTAAGAATCAATCATGATCGCGTTAGAAATGAACTTAAGGTTTCTCAACCTTATGAACATTGGAATGGATCTCCAGAAACAATCACTTTTACGGTCACTGATCCAGAAGGTGCATCTGCTACAACAAAAGCTAAGTTTACTGTAATTCCTGTGAATGATGCTCCAGTTGCTGTTTCTCAAGCCTACCAGACTAAAGAAGGTGATGTATTAGAAGTCAATTCCACTAACGGATTAATGGCAGGAGCTAAAGATCCTGACAATGAAAAGCCTGTCGAAGCCGTTCTTGTAAGCAAACCTCAGAATGGCTCTGTAAAAATCAATAGTCGTGATGGATCGTTCTCTTACAAGCCAAATAAAGGCTTCTATGGGCTCGACGAATTTACCTTCAAGCTTAAAGATAAAGGTGGTCTCTACTCAAAAGTAGAAACAGCTGAAATCAACGTAAGCTTTAAGATGAAAGATGTTCGTAAAGTAGAAGAAGAGAAAAAAGAAGTAGCTCCACCTAATGAACCTAGTAATAAAACAAAAACTAAGACTAAAAAAAGAAAAAAAAGAAGATAAAAATTAAATGACATTGATTTTATATGATAAAATCAATGTCATTATTTCACTAATATCAAATAAAAAAAGCACTGTTTCAAAACAGTGCTTTTTTTATTTGATATTAATTTTAAGAAATTTTAATCAGATAATTCCATATTATCAATCAAGCGAGTTTTACCAAAGAAGACCGCAACTAATATCACTACTCTTTCTTTATTTAAGAGACCAGCACATTTTTGTAAAGTTTCAGCATTCACCACTTCTACAAATTGTACAACGCCCCTTTTCATTAATATATAGCGAATCACAGAATCACGAAGTTTAGCAACACTACGTTCTCCTTCACTATATGCTTTTTTGGCTGCTGTTAAACCTTCAAATAAAGCGACCGCATTCGTTTTTTCTTCATCTGTAAGATATTCATTACGGCTGGAAAGAGCCAAGCCTGAGGGGCCTCTTACTATTGGAATACGGACTATTTTTGTTTTAATATTAAGATCCTCAACCATCTTTTCTATCAAAAAGACTTGTTGGTAATCTTTTAAACCAAAATAAGCCTTATCTGCCTGGGTAATCATAAAGAGTTTAGCTACCACTGTTAAAACACCTCTGAAATGCCCTGGACGATAAGCGCCACAATAAAGGCCTTCTAACTCCTCATTTCTAATTAAAGTAGAAGAATTACCAGATGGATACATTTCAGCAACAGAAGGAGCAAAGATAAAATCAGCCCCATGCTCAGATGCTAAAGAGGCATCTGCTTCTAATCGCCTTGGGTATTTATCTAAATCTTCATTTTTCCCAAATTGTATTGGATTAACAAAAACACTAACAATAGTCACATCCATTTCTTCTACGCTTTTATCTACAAGACTCATATGGCCTTCATGTAGTGCTCCCATTGTAGGAACTAAGCCTATTTTTTTGCCAGCTTTGGTATAAGTAAATAAAGTACGTCTAAGAGACGCGATTGTTTTTATAACTTTCATGGGGATCAACCTTCAGGAATAAAATAAGTTGTTTGTGATGGCCAAGTTTGAATGACATTTAATATTTGTTTTAAGTGATTTTCATTATTCACAAAATCCACTTTATCTGTATTAATAATTAATACAGGACAATCATTATAATGCCAAAAATGATGGTCGTAACGTTCTTGTAAATCACGCAGATAATGACCGTCTATCCCTTTTTCCATAGGGCGATTACGACACTTAATTCTAGAAATCAACGTTTCAACACTCGCTTGAAGATAAATGATGTAATCTGGACGAGGCACATTATTATCTAATGATTTTAAAACCGCATCATACATATACATTTCATCTTCTGAAAGATTTTGAAGAGCAAAAATCCGATCTTTGTCAAAAGAATAATCACTAATAATCAAATGACGAAACAAGTCATTTTGAATAAATGAATCTAGTAATTGACGATGTCTTGATAAAAGAAAGAATAACTGAGTTTGAAAAGCGTATTCTTCAGGTTGTTGATAAAACTTTTCAAGAAATGGATTTTCTTCAAACATTTCTTCTAA
>JAAYXQ010000015.1 GCA_012515825.1 Fibrobacter sp. | reverse complement strand
GTTCACGAACGAAGATTATTACAAGAAATTGAACGCTTAAATGAAATGATTGCAAATGAACCTCGTCCGACTCTTTTTCCAGAAGGGCCGTTCTTAAACTGTATGAGCCGTGATCATATTTTAGTCGAATTAAAGTATGTTCGCGCGGCCATTTCTATTTTGCGTGACCCTAGCAGAAACAAACAGCTAGATGGCTATTTTTACATTAATTTTGGTGCACGTCATTTTGATAAGCGTGAACCATCTACCGATTCAAATCGAGAAGTTTAATATAAACCCCTCACACTCATGGAGTCCACATGGCTAAAAAAGCGTTAAAGCAAAAGTCTAACCCTATGAAAGCAGTTAAGAAAAGTACCTCAAAAAAATACGGGTATTTTGATGATGCAAATAAGGAATATGTTCTCACTAATCCAGCAACCCCAATCAAATGGTGCAACTATGTTGGTACTTTAAAATTTGGTGGTATCGTCGATACTACTGGTGGTTCTTTGATTTGTAAGGGTGATCCTGCTTTAAATCGAATCACAAAGTACATTGCTCAAATGCCTGGTTCTGATTTTAAGGCAAGCACAGTTTATATTCGTATTAAAGACGGAAAAAACTATAAAGTATTTTCTCCATTTGTAACGCCTACTTTAATTCCAATGGATAAATGGGAATGCCATGTTGGCCTTTCTTACAGCCGTTGGATTGCAGAAGCTTTTGGCTTACGCATTCAAATCACGATTTTTGTTCCTACTGGATCAAACACTTTACTTCAAGATATCCAGGTCACAAACATTGCTGGTGGCGCTAAAGAAGTCGATATTATTCCAGTTTATGAATTCAGCCATTTTGAAGCTGAAAAGCAATTAACCAATGCTGACTGGGTTCCTCAAACGATGACCTTAAAAGCTCACTTTGAAAAATCAGGTCATTGCGTATTAGAACAATACGCCTATATGAAGCGCGATTTAGCGGTGAACTATGTAACAGCAGATGCTCCTATCGCAAGCTTTGATGGCGATCGTCGAGTATTCCTTGGCGCAAATGAAATGGGAAGCTGGGCTAACCCTCTTTCTCTTCAAAATAAAGAGCTTTCTAATAGCGAATGTGATCGTGGCGATAACATTGCCGCCTTTATGATTCATGCTGGAAAATTAGGCGCTAAAAAGAGCTTCCGTACTTGTACTCAACTCGGTCAGGAAGATTCCTTAAAGATTGCAACTAAGGCAATCAAGAAATACCGCGACCTAAAAAATGTGGACAAGGCTTTTGATGAGCTTGCTAAATTCTGGGAAAATTACTTGGCTACAGTACAAGTAAAAACTCCAGATGCTTCTTTCAATTCCATGGTAAACGTGCATAATCCACGTCAATGTCATACCACCAAGAACTGGAGCCGTTACCTTTCCTTGTATCAATTAGGTTATGGTACTTCTCGTGGTATTGGTTATCGTGATTCTAGCCAAGACTTATTAGGCGTAATGACTCATATGCCAGAAGAAGCTCTTGAGCTTGCTAAAAATCTTCTTTCTGTACAACGTCCAGAAGGAAATGCCATGCATCAATATCTACCTTCTAAGTTAGAACGCGACGAAGGTGATGAAGCTAATGAAGGCGATAGCCGCGAAAAGGCTGCCGATGGCTATTGCAACTGGTATGGTGATGACCATTTGTGGATTGTTTTAACTGTGGCTAGCTATCTCAAAGAAACAGGTAAAATTGATTTCCTCAAAGAAGAAATTCCATATTATCAGAAGGGCAAAAAACGTGCTGAACGTGTTAAGGGTTCTGTCTTAGAACACTTACAAAAGAGCTTACAGTTCTCTAGAAATAATTTAGGTAAGCATAATTTGCCTCTTCTTGGCTTTGCGGACTGGAATGACTGCATGAACCTTGCTCCTGGTGCAGAATCTATTTTCAACGCCAGTCTTTATGCTAGAGCTCTTCTAGAAATGATGGACATTTGCGAAATTATCGGCGACAAGAAATCTGTTGAAATGTACAAGACATGGTATAATGACGTTAAAAACGCACTTAACGAACATGCTTGGGATGGTAAATGGTGGGTTCGCTGGTTTGATAAAGATGGCAATGCCTACGGAACCAACAAAGCCAAGTATGGTAAGATTTATTGTAATAGCCAATCATGGCCTGTATTTAGCGGCTTAGCCGATGGCAAACGTGCTGTTCAAGGCATGGACAGCTTAGAAAAGCTCTTAAATACCGAAAACGGTGTGAAGAAATCCACACCAGGTTATCGTGGCTTTGATCCAACGGTGGGTGGTATTTCCACATATCCTCCTGGAGCAAAAGAAAACGGTGGTATTTTCTTGCATACTAATCCTTGGATTATGATTGCAGAAACTATTCTCGGTCGTGGTGATAAGGCTTTCCGTTACTATTGCCAGATTAATCCAGCTGCTAAGAACGACAAGTTGGATGAATTTGAATCCGAACCATATTGCTACCCACAGAACATCTTAGGTGATGAACATCCTCAGTTTGGTATGGGTCGTAACGCATGGCTTTCAGGTACAAGTTCCTGGAC
>JAAYXQ010000168.1 GCA_012515825.1 Fibrobacter sp. | reverse complement strand
CTCTTCGCAGTTATATTATTGCTTGAGGCAACCAGTAATAATTATTACACGTAATCTTGATGGCGTCATTCGGTCATAAAAATGCAATCATTTTAAAAAAATCGATGTCGACACGTCATGCTAATGCGTCATTTGAATTGATTGATTTATTTTTAGCGGTCGCCTCATAAAATATTTTGTCAGGACGGTCATTATGAAAAAATATCAGGTTTTATCACTGATACCTCAATCATCGAAAGGTGTAAAAAAATACTTGTTTTTAGTATCTATAATCCTTTTTGCAGCTCTTTCTGTGGTGGCTTCGCCCATTTCGGTGCAAGTCGGCACTTTAGAACCCAAGCTTACCGTTTCGAGCGATTTGATGTTTGCCGCCGATCTTGCCATCTGGAATTCTCCTACGCGCTATCAAGAATTAAAGCCAGCCATCATCGAGGGCGGATTCACCTTTTTCCGCTTTCCTAACGGTTCTTTGTCTAATGATTATCATTGGAATGGCTCCGGGAGTTATGATAGTACTGGTGTCTGGACAGCCAGTGATTCGTCTTGGTCTTCGGGTTTTTTGGGTGAAACGAAATACCGCGGTACCACTAAAGACAACTGGGGTTTTATTAGACGCTCTCATTTAGCCGATGGCGATACTTCTACTATCTGGTGGGGCGCTGTTTATGATCAAAATGACCCTCCTTGGTTGGTGATAGAACTCCCTGAGATGGCTTCCATTGATTCTTTGGCAATCCACTGGGGAAAACACGCCCCTTCGAAGTTTGAATGGTCTTATTGGACAAAAGAATATGCGCCATACCCTGGCGTGCATCAGGCTCTTGAAAATCATCTGAAAGTCCATTCTCAAGAATCGGTGAATTCATCAATCAGTCAAGTGCGTTCTGCAATCCAATCCCGTTATTTTGCGATTCGTTTTAAAGCCTCTGATTTGCCTTCTGAAGGGGTGCAAATTAAAGAAATGGCCCTTTATAGTCAAGGGAGTAACTTATTAATGAATCCAAAGACAAAGCTTTTTGCGATGTCGACTCGTTATGGAGATTTTGCTCGTACGGATTGGACAGGCATTAAATGGGATTTTAAGGAATTCATGGATTATATTCAAAAAATTCCTGGTTCTGAAGCCGTGATTTGTGTAAACGCAGGCACAGGAACAGCCAAAGAGGCGGCGGATTGGGTGCGATACGCTAATCATGTGAAAAAGTACAACATTAAGAATTGGCAAGTGGGTAATGAATTAGATGGGGAATGGGAAGAGTCTGGCCCATTATCGGCTAGGCATTACGCGGCTCGCTTTTTAGAGTTTGCTCGTGCCATGAAAGCCGTAGATAGTACCATTCTATTGCATGGTCCGCTTTTTAGCAGCTTCTTAATGCGTCAAAAAGGGGCGGGCTTTTTAGATGGTCGTTTTTGGATGGCTGAATTTTTAAGAATTGTGGGCGAGGTGGAAAAGAAAGAAGGCCGTCGATATTTAGATGTGGTGGATATGCATACGTATCCTTATTGGACTCCCAAAGGTTTGAATGCGAAGGACATGATGAATGCGAGTCGTTTCGTTGGGCCTAATTTAGATACGCTTTCTGCTTGGATGGGTTTATACCTCGAAGGCAAACGTCGAGTACACTTGTCCGAATTTTCTTCTACGGTTCAAGGGACTTCCATTTTAATGGAACCAGTGCAAGCCGCGGCGGTCGCTAATATTGCGGCCCAGTTTGTGGAACGCTTTGGGGATCGCCTTCATTTACTGCCTTGGGATACTTATGGCGGAATGCATCAAGGCCCAGATAGTACTTTTGGTACAATGAGTCTTTCTATTCTTAAACGGGATGGTGCTTTTAGTAGTTGGGGCGCTTTAGAACCAACCACGGAATATTATGGAATTTATATGACGTATATGCGTTGGATACGTGATGGTTGGTCTGTACTGCCGACGACTTCTTCTGACTCGTCTATTGCTGCTTATACTCTTGTTCGTGGAGATTCTAGCCGTGTGCTTCTAATTAATTTTACTGGTACAGATCAAGAAGTGAAGGTAGATCATCATTCAAAAAAATCTGTTCGTATTCAGGCGGAAGTTTTCGGAAATGATCAATACAAATGGATAGGGACTTCTGAAAAAGCATATTCTAGTCCTGGAATGGGGCCTTCTGGGCGTCGTTTGAAAAATGGTACTTCGGCTGAATTGAAAGTCCCTGCGTTTGGGCTGGCTGTTGTTCATTTTGCGCCTGCTCTTGAAAAGAAGAACGCCCCTGGATTATTGCATGCTTTGATGGTTAAAAAAGTATTGCTCGCTTCGGATACTTTAGAATTATGGGGCACAGTCTATCAAAAAGACGGGCAATTGACTTATGGAAAAATCACCATTCGTGAATTAGGTGTTTCTCAAAAAATCTTACCCGATGATGGCGCTTGGAATGCGGCAGTAGAGTCTTTCCATGTGAAGATTCCTATTCCTGCTAACGTGAAACTTGGTGAAAAGAATGTCTTTTTAGAGGTGATGGGTCTTGGTGGAAAAACATCTTCTTGGAAATGGCCTTTTAAAATTCGTGGAGAATACCGTACAATAGGCATTATGGAAAACTTTGATGCTGGCTTAGATTCAGTGTCTTGGTTCCCAGTGGCTAATGGAGATAATAAAACAGAGATCAATGCTAAAGTGTTCCCAGGAGGCCCTCCAAATGGTGGTTATATACGTCATGATTTCTTTATTGAACAACCTCCAACTCAAACATGGCCTAATTTTGCGGGTGCTCATTACCCCGCTCCAGAAGAGGTAAAAAAGTCAGTCGGCGTTGTCTTTGATTATGCGACGACTCATGATAATCCAAAGGGATACCATGAGGTATTATTCCTCTCAAATCAAGTAAAAGATTATGATGAATTTATGTTCCGCTTAAAAAATACTAGAGGCGCTTGGGTCCGTGATACGGTCATTTGGTCAGATATAAGCCAAGAAGGTTGGGGAAAAATGATTCCAGAATTAGACCCCACACAAATACGCGACTTTGCGTTCCG
>JAAYXQ010000167.1 GCA_012515825.1 Fibrobacter sp. | reverse complement strand
TTATTTCCATCCAATGCACCTGAACAAAAGCTCCCTTTCGAACTAATTGATCTTGCGCATTCTCATAAGATTTTAGTAATTTACTGAATGAAAAAACAGAACGACCTTCTTTTTTCTCCAGTTTATCCTGCTTAAATTGAGCAATTTCAGCTAAAGCTCGGCAAGAAACGACTAAGGCGTCTAAATAGTCAGGAATGGCCTTAAAAAAGGGTAATTCTTTTTCTGTTGCTTTAGATAAGTTCTTTTTAATGAATACCTTTTGCTCTTCGGCGTGTTTTTCGATTTCTCCCATAAGTCGAATAATGCGTAAAAAATCAACTTGTGGCCAAATTAAGTTAAATGGGGGCAGTTTTTTCCAATGGAATTTAAACATGGACTCGTGAGCTGCATTTTTTGCTTTTAATAGTTCTTTAAGATTTTCAAAGACTATAGAAGCAAGGGATTCATCTTTTTGATTTTCCTGTGTCATATGATTTCAAATATACATTTTACTTTAAAAAACTTGATTATTTGCTTGTAAGGATTTAGATTCTCTGAGAAGATTGTTTCACTTCTTGAACAGGAATGTATTTGCAATGAACAAAATGAAAATAATATTTATAAGTAATGTAGTTGTGATGATTGCTTTAATCGTCATCATGCTTACTCTTAAAGATGGGTATAAGACTCAAGCTTTAACGGTTGTCCGTCAATCAACAAAAGCCTATACAGATGAAGTTAATAAAACTCTTTTTGCTCAAGGTCAATTTGTAGATGAATGGAACTTGGTATGGGAGCTCGTCTTTGAAACCGTCAATAGCAGTGATCGCTCATTAGCCGCTTTTGATAAAAAAGTGACAGAGCTTGAATCGACTTATCTTGCCGATGCTAAGAATAAGGAAAAGTTAGAAAAATGGGGCCTAAAAGAGCTCAAATTGAACATTACTTCTGAAAAAACGAAAAGAGTCATTTCACTTGCAGGGAATCCTGTAGTGACATTTGATTTCACAGGTGGTTCATTTAAATCAGTAGATTACAAGGCTTTACGCTCTGTCTCTCCATCTGAGATGTTTAAGATTAAAGAACCTGCTGTATTCAACTTTAACGCTCAATAAGCTCGGGAGAATCCAATGAATTTTAAGAAATTGACCATTTTATCTATCGTAATGAGCGTGGCTCTTTTAGTGACTGTTTTTTTACAAAAAGGGAGTTACGTGTCTCAGGCAAAAGAAGCCTACGAAAAAAGCACCAAAAAGACTTTTTCAAATGCCTCTTATGTTATTGGAGCTGTTAATAGCGTGATTGAAAATAATAGCCTATTATGGGAAATTGCTTGCGATGCGTCTCAACAAGCAAAGAACTCTAAGGACTTTGCGTTAATTGAAAAAAGAAAAGATACTGGTAAGATCCTTTTAAGCCCAGATACCAAAACGGATAAAGAAACAGGTTATTTAACACGTAAAGTGGCTTGGAACAGCGATTACTATATCGTCGCGAGCTTTAATAAAAAGAATAACGCTTTAGTTGGTATCAATGTAGAAGCACTTCTTGGTCGAGTGAAAGAGGATACTTCTAACGGTTTCTCTGATGAAGACTTACAAGCTAATGAAGAAGCTGCTGAAGAATAATTTTTTAAGTTTTATTTGTCGAACAAAAAAACCGT
>JAAYXQ010000166.1 GCA_012515825.1 Fibrobacter sp. | reverse complement strand
GTCGCTAAAGAAGACATCGCCCTTTCTAGTTTTCACGCCATCGCCAAACAAACCATTGGAGGCCTTGCACAAGGCATGGAAATTAAACCTCCTGTCATGTTTGAAGGTGGCCCATTAACATTCAATCCCACTTTAGTTCGTGTTTTTAAGGAACGCCTAGGCCTTACCGATGAACAAGCCATTGTTCCTGAACGTTCTGAAGTTCTTGTAGCTTGGGGTGCCGCTCTTTCTATTGGTTCCATGTTCATAGATAAGCCTTGCGATTACCGTCAAGAAGGTTCTCTTGAAGCCCTTCTTCACTTTAATGAAAAAAGAGCTTCTGAGCGCACTGGTGGATCTGATTTATTCTTTAAAGACGAAGCCGATTTGAAATCATTCCTCGATCGTCATCCAATGGCTAGCTCGCATTACCCACGACCAAATTCAGGTTCTGTATTAAACGTTTATCTCGGTATTGATGCTGGTTCTACGACATCAAAACTCGTGTTGATGGACGAAAACGAACAAGTAATTGATGGTTTTTATGCAAGTAATGACGGAGAACCTCTTGCCGTTCTAAAACGTGCGCTAGTGGAGCTTACCGAACGCTATGAAGAATATGGTTGCAAGTTAAACATCTTAGGTGTAGGTACTACAGGTTATGGCGAACAACTTATTGCGAAAGCCATCCATGCAGACTACCATACGGTAGAAACGGTAGCCCATGCCACAGCAGCAAAACACATTTGTCCTGACGTAAGCTTTATTCTTGACATTGGTGGTCAAGATATGAAAGCCATTTCAGTTCAAGATGGTGTTGTCACTGGAATTATTCTTAATGAAGCTTGTTCTTCTGGTTGTGGTTCGTTTATCGAAACATACGCTCGTTCTCTTGGTATTCAAATGGAAGATATTGCGGAACTAGCCTTCCGCGCTAAGAATCCATCCAAACTAGGCAGCCGTTGTACCGTCTTTATGAATAGCTCTATTATCACAGAGCAAAGAGACGGAAAACAACCTGAAGATATTATTGCAGGTATTTGCCATTCTATTATTGAAAACGTTTTTACCAAAGTCATTCGAATTCGTAACCTGAATACCCTTGGGCAACATGTTGTAGTTCAAGGTGGAACATTCAAAAACAACGCTGTTTTACGAGCTTTCGAACAGCATACTGGATTAATCCCCATCCGTCCAGAACGCCCTGGTGAAATGGGGGCCATAGGAATTGCCCTTCTTACAAAACACTTCATGGAAGAAAAGCGAAAAACAAATCCAGAACTTCAAACCTCTTTTATTGGTTTAGAAACCGCTAAAACATTCAGTTGGGACAATAAACCCGGACAAATTTGTCAGTATTGTACAAACCATTGTTCAAGAACCATTGTGACCTTTAGCGATGGTACTAGTTTCGTTACAGGAAACCGTTGCGAACGAGGAGAAGTCACCTCTGACCCTAACGATCCTGAAACAAAAAAACTAGTCGCAGAAATTCATAAGAAAATGCTTTCTGTGCCAGACATGATCAAACGCACGAATCAATTACTTGTCAAAGATTATGCTCCAGCACAGCTAATTCCTCAATCAGGGAAGACGATTGGTATTCCAAGAGCACTTGAATACTGGTCTAGTCTCCCCTTCTGGAAGGCATTCTTCACTTCTCTTGGATATAACGTTGTTGTTAGCAAACAAAGTGATTACAAACTTTTTGAAAGAGGCTTACATAGCGTCCCTTCAGATACCATTTGCTTCCCAGCAAAATTAGTACACGGTCATATACTTGATTTAATTGATAAAAAAGTAGATCGCATTTTCTTCCCGATGATGATTGCCCTACCAAGTGATCACAGTAAATTTACAGCGACCGCTGTATGCCCAGTCGTACAAGGATATCCTAACGTTTGTCAAAATACAGATGCACCAGAAAAAAATTACGGTGTTCCTATGGATCAGCCTATTTTCCACTGGTTTAATACTAAAATGCGCACTCAGCAGACTATTGCTTGGTTCCATGAGAACTGGGACATCCCTAAAAAAATCTTAAAAAAAGCAATCCATGAAGCTGAAAAAGCACTCCATACATACAAAGAAACCTTGCTTTTAGAAGGGCAAAAAATATTAGATGACGTAAAAGCTAAAAACACCTTCGCTGTCGTGATTGCAGGTAGACCATATCATGCCGATACGTTAATCAATCATAATGTGGCAAGTCATTTCACCGCGATGGGAATACCTGTCATTACCACAGAATCTTTACCAGGTGTATACGATCAAAATATACCTCCAGCCACTCGAATGGAGATTAAAAACTCATTCCATATGAGAATGCTTGGGGCAACGATGATTGCCGCCAATGATCCATCGATTGAGTTAGTTCAAATCGTAAGCTTTGGATGTGGTCACGATTCTATTTTAACAGATGAAATGAATCGAATGCTTCATACAAAATCATCTAAAGAGCTCTTAATGCTCAAATTAGATGAAGGCGATGCTCGTGGTCCTGTTAGTATTCGAGTGAAGAGCTTTATTGAAACGGTCAAGTCACGTAGAGAAGCTCAACTTGCTCCAAAAACAAACTCCAATGAAGTTCTCTTTGACCCTCCTTTTACAAAAGAAGACAAACAGAAAAGAACTATTCTTATCCCGAATTTATCTCATCCGTTTAGTATTTTGGCTTCAGAATACTTCAATGGATTAGGTTTTAACACCATTACTCTACCTCTTGCCAATAAAAGAGCCATCGAATTAGGTAAGAAGTTTGTTCATAACGATATTTGCTTCCCAGCACAAGTGAATATCGGCGAAAACTTACTCTGGTTAGAAGAGCATCCTGAAATCAAACAAGAAGATATGGCTATTGGTCTTGCTAAAAACTGTGAAAACTGTAGAGCTGGTCAGTATTCCGTTCTTGCAAGAAAAGCCTTAGATGAGGCTGGCTATACGAATGTAGCTATGATTTCCACTGGAAGTGATACCAAAAATATGCATCCAGGTTTTAAGGTAGGCTTAGACTTCCGTCTCCATATGCTTTGGGGTTTATCGGTCATGGATGCTATAGAGACCATGTATCGCGCCATTCGTCCTTATGAGATCCATAACGGAGACACTCAAAAAGTCTACGACAAATGGATTCCTATCCTAATGAAGGAATTAGGACAACTTCCAAAAAGTAAAATAGCTTACCCTAAAAAAGTCCTTGCTTTGTTTGATGAATGCGTTGCAGAATTCAATACCATTGAAGCCGACCGCAGCATTAGAAAACCAAGAGTAGTGCTTCTTGGTGAAATTCTAATGAATTACCATCCAAGTGCTAACGGTTACATTGAAGATTATCTAATGAATAACGGCATGGAAGTTTATCTTCCTGCAATGGTTGATTTCTTTAGAGTCGATGAAGTTGTCAAAAAACTAAAAATTAAAAGAGGCTTTTCACCTAGTCCACTTATGCAAACGCTCATTGGCGGGCTCACAGCCAAGGTGTATACCTTTGCAGTTGAAACCATCCAAAAACGTTTAATGAATTTTAAATTCTATGAACATCATGCCGATTGTACAGAATTGATTCATTTGGTTGGAGATATCATTGACCCCACATATAGCACAGGAGAAGGCTGGCTTATTCCTGGAGAAATTCTTTATAATGCAGAACAAGGCATCAATAGCTTTATTATTGTACAGCCTTTTGCTTGTCTCGCCAATCACATCTCTGGCAGAGGCCTGACTAAAGCGGTTAAAGAAAAATACCCGCATATTCAAGTGCTTTCTCTAGATTACGATCCAGATACAAGCTTTGCCAATATTGAGAATCGCTTACAAATGTTAATCATTAATGCTAGAGAGTTAGAAAAGAAGACTGTCTAAAACATTATTACTAATTTCACTTAAGCAAAGAGAATATTCCACTTCTCTTTGCTTTTTATTTTGCTAAGTTTGGCCTATGCTTAATGTATCCCAAGTTAGCCTTCAATATGGCAGTCGAATTTTATTCAAAGATGTCAATC
>JAAYXQ010000165.1 GCA_012515825.1 Fibrobacter sp. | reverse complement strand
GATACAATATGCCTAAACTTCGTTCCTTAACGACTATAGAAGGCCGTGAAATGGCAGGCGCACGTGCTTTATGGCGCGCCACTGGTACAAAAGAAGAAGATTTTGGAAAACCCATCATTATGGTGGTAAATAGTTTTACCCAATTTGTTCCTGGCCATGTACACTTAAAAGATTTAGGTCAATTAGTCGCCAGAGAAATTGAAAAAGCAGGTGGCGTAGCCAAAGAAATGAACACCATTGCAGTAGACGATGGTATTGCCATGGGACATGGCGGTATGTTGTATAGCCTCCCTTCCAGAGATTTAATTGCTGACTCTGTAGAATACATGGCCAATGCTCATTGTGCAGACGCGATGGTTTGTATCTCGAATTGTGATAAAATTACTCCGGGGATGTTAATGGCCGCCATGCGTTTAAACATTCCTGCTATTTTTGTTTCAGGTGGTCCAATGGAAGCAGGGCACGTAAAACAAAAAGATGGCTCTGACAGAGCCCTTGATTTGATTGATTCTATGATTGATTCTGCAAATCCAGATGTTTCAGACGAAGATTCTTACGCTATTGAATCCAATGCCTGCCCTACTTGTGGTTCATGCTCTGGTATGTTTACAGCAAACTCCATGAATTGCCTCACAGAAGCCTTAGGTTTATCATTACCAGGTAACGGAACCATTGTTGCTACTCATGCCGCAAGAAAAGAACTATTTGAAGAAGCTGGCAGACGCATTGTAGAAAACGCCATTCGTTATTATGAACATAATGATGAAAGCGTTTTACCTAAAAGCATTGCCTCATTCAAAGCATTCGAAAATGCCATGCGTTTAGATATTGCGATGGGCGGAAGCTCTAACACCGTTCTTCATTTACTTGCTGTAGCTCAAGAAGCAAAAGTTCCTTTTTCAATGAAAAACATAAATGAACTATCGCTTACAACACCTTGTCTTTGTAAGGTTGCACCAACCGTACACGATATTCATATCGAAAACGTTCACCGTGCAGGCGGTATCATGGGAATTCTCGGTGAATTAGATCGTCTAAATCTTTTACATACAGATGTTCCAACAGTACATGAACATACCATGAAAGAAGCTCTTGAAAAATACGATCTACTTCGTAATCCTTCAGAAGAAACTAAAAAACGTTATTTAGCAGCTCCTGGTAGAAAATTCAATATTGTTGCTTTTTCACAAAACGAACTTTATTCTTCTCACGATTTAGATCGTGAAAAAGGAGCCATCAGAAAAGGTGCTTTTGCATACACTAAAGAAGGCGGCCTAGCTGTTCTTTACGGTAACTTAGCAGAAGATGGTTGTATTGTGAAAACGGCTGGTGTCGACGAATCCGTATGGAACTTTACAGGCAAAGCCATTGTTTTTGAAAGTCAAGAAGACGCTGTTAAAGGAATCTTAAACGGTTCTGTTAAAGCAGGTCATGTTGTCATTATTCGCTATGAAGGCCCTAAAGGCGGTCCTGGAATGCAAGAAATGCTTTACCCTACTAGTTATCTAAAAAGTATGGGATTAGGCAAAGCATGTGCTTTAATTACAGATGGTCGCTTCTCTGGTGGAACAAGTGGTCTTTCCATTGGTCACGTTAGCCCAGAAGCAGCAAACCAAGGTAATATTGCATTAATTAAAAACGACGATATCATTGACATTGATATTCCTAATCGAAAAATCAACATTGGTATTACCGATGCTGAACTCGATTCTCGTCGAAAAGAAATGAATGCTAAAGGCAAAAAAGCCTGGAAACCAGACCATCGTGAACGATTTGTTTCCCAAGCTTTACAAGCATATGCAGCCATGGCTTCTAGTGCAGATAAAGGTGCTGTTAGGGATCTTTCTTTAATAGG
>JAAYXQ010000164.1 GCA_012515825.1 Fibrobacter sp. | reverse complement strand
ATTTTTGATAAATTGAATATGTTTGTGCCTTTCGTTCTAAAAAAGCCACAAGGTTTGACGATTTCCATGATGGTTTCCACTTTTAACTTGATCATGGCTTCTGGGGTTTTAGCTTTCTTAAAAAGAAACGGGGTAATCTGATTGACTCGAACGTCTGTACATTGCGCACTTAAAAGAACCGCTATTAATAAAGTGTACGCATCTTCATGAATCAAAGGGATAGGTGGGTTTGGAAAATATTCATCCAGTTTAGTTGCAATAAATTTGATTCTTTCCGTACGATTCATTTTAGCTCGTTTTATATGGAAGGAAGGTTTATTTGGGATCTAATTTTGCGTCTAAAGTAAAATCTTGCTGCATTTCAAAACTAGGCATATCATTTTCTGGATGCCCTACTTGAACGGCAGGAACTCCAGCAAAAGTGGTATGTGGCGGCACATTTTTTAATACAACGGCCCCTGCACCAATTTTAGCACCTCGACCAATGCGAATATTGCCTAGAAGTTGGGCGTGAGCACCAAGCATCACTCCATCCCCAATTTTAGGATGACGATCTCCAGTTTCGTTTCCTGACCCACCTAAAGTGACACCATGAAAAATAGAGACGTTATTCCCTATTTTGGCTGTTTCTCCAACAACAATATTGGTGGCATGGTCAATCAAAATGCCACAACCAATTTTTGCCGCAGGATGTAAATCCATTCCGAATTTTTGACTGATAATACTTTGAAGCATTTTTGCAGGGAATGTTCTCTTTTCATTCCAAAGAGTATGGGCGGTGCGATAAGCTTGAAGCCCTTGAAATCCCTTAAAAAAGAGCACAGGGTCCAAAATATTGGAGCAGGCGGGGTCACGCATTTTCGTTGCTTCTAAATCGGAGGCCGCATTAGTTAAAATCGAAGGATATTTGCGAAATTGAGTTAAAAATAGCACTTCTAAATCTTTTTTACTAACGAGGTCGCCCCCTAAAAGTTGTGCTAAAGTGGCCGCAAGCATTTCACCAAAAGAACTTTTGCTTAAAATTTGTTGGTTTAAAATGTTTGTAGAGAGAGCCTCTTTACTAACGAGTTCTTTAGCTGCTTTAATTAATTCTTTCTCAATTTCACTTATTGTCACAAATGCCTCAACGATTGAGTTTTAATGTAGCTTTAGAAAGGGCTCTTGGGGAGAGGGGGGAAGTATTTATTCGCTCTTAAAGCCGCTAAAGCATCTAACAACTCGGGTTCACTTAATAAATCCAATTCAGCTAAAAGCTCTTCAGGGACTCTTTTCTGTAAACGGAAAGCATAAGGAATAGCCTGATGAGAAGATGCCCACCAAAATACGCGTAATTTCTTAAAAAAAGCAAGCCAAGGGAAAGAATCCTTAGAATGAAGGATAAATTGAGCTGGTTTTTCCCCGTCACGAGCACTTAATAATAAAGAACCGTCCCGGAAATACTGTTCCAGGACGGCTAGTCTTTTTTTTAAATGAGTCGCTTTTTGTGGTGCTATTTCAAGAACAATTTCCATATTCTTGAAAATAGAAATTATTAGGCGACTTGCAATTCTCTTTCAATTAGAGAGTATTGATACGTAGAAATGGAAGTGATTTTAAGAATTAATTCTTTTCGAACACCTGCACGAATCAATGCTCTTGCGTAGTTTATTTTTGCATATTCATTGTTACTCATAAGCTGTTCCTTTAGGAATGTTTCATTTTATTTACAATAACTTAGCATTTAAAAAAAGGAATTAATAGTGCCATGTCTTTTTTATGGATACAGAAAATCCATGATAAAATGCATTTGATTGATTATCAATGAGTTAAGAAATTTGATGTTAAATATTAAAGTGATTTAAATCACATTATTTTTGATTGGAAAAGAGAAAAAAGGCTTCGCATCATTTAAAACAGGGAAATTTTGGCGAACTTTTGCTAAAAAATCGTAATGAATTTCTGCTGAAACGACGCCTTCTTTTGAGTCAAGAGAGGCAATGACTTCTCCTGTTGGTGCAATAATCATGGAGCCACCATTGTACTTTGTATATGGATCTTCTCCAATTCGATTTACTCCAAGGACATAACATTGATTCTCTATGGCTCTTGCTTTTAAAAGAGTTTTCCAATGAGACTCTCTTATTGAAGGCCAAGAAGCAATCACTGTAAACAGCTCTATATTATAATTCATGGCCGCTCGAAAAACTTCGGGAAAACGCAGGTCAAAGCAAATAAAGGGAGCGACCTTAAAAGAATCAAACTGATAGGTTGTGATTTCGTTTCCAGCTTCAAAATGTTTTTGCTCTGTATGAAAAGGATAAATTTTATCGTATTGGGTGATTTCTACGGTACTATCTGGGCTATAAACGCTGATATGATTACGAAATCGACCGTTCTTTTTAGAAATGCCACTCCCTTGTACCCAACAGCCCGTTTCTTGAGCGAGCTCGTACAAAAAAGATGCGGTAATCCCACTCTCAGAATGATCAAAAGATTCTTCAATCCCATCTTTTGGGCGCCCTACAAAGCCAGTGGCAAACATTTCTGGCAAAACGATCAGCCCTCCTTTTTCAATAGGATGAGATTTTAATAAACGGCGAACGGTCTCAAAATTCTGAGTCTTTTTACACCAAAGGATGTCCATTTGTATTAGGTATACTTTTGCCATGATTAAAATCCAGGTGACCTTATAATTAAAGGGCAATACGTGGAATAAAAGTAACAAAAACAAAGCTAAAACAAATAAAAAATAAGAGTAATCCTTGTTTTAGGCTTTTATCTTTAAATTCACTTTTTCAAAAGAGATCTTTTTCTATTTTATTAATTCTTATGTACTTAATGCGATCTATTCTTTTTTTATTAACGGCTTCAATTATGTTGATAGCTGCTCCAACAAGATTGGTAGGGGTTGTTTTAGAAGCTGGTTCCGATCGTCCAGTGGCTGACGTCAATATCTTATATATGTCAGGCAAAAAAATTTCATCCACAGATGCTCGAGGACGCTTTGATATCGAAGTAACTTCTGAAAATACGGTTTTATTGGTAAAGAAAGAAGGTTATGACAGTTTAACTGTAAATGTTTCTGAGTTTCCTGATTTTCTCGATATGGTGATTCTTGTCTCTACCAATGTACGCGATTTAGGGCAAAGTACTGTGATTGGTGGAGAAAATATTGTTGAGTGGGAAAATGTCCGTCATGTTGAGCTTGATAAATTGGAAGATGCTGCTGGAATGCGTTTTGATTTGACCGAGCATTTAAGTCAAATGTCTGGTATTTCTGGTCAAAAAGACTTTTCTAGTGCCCTCTTTTATGATGGATCTAGAGCCGAAGAAGTGATTTATCATTTAGGTCGTTTACGTGTTCCTAATATGCGTCATCTTGATGTTGGATTCCCTGGTAATTTATCTGTGATCAATCCTCGTGTTTTAAATGGAATTGAAGCACATGACCATTATGGATCTGGGCCTATTAGTCAGGGGCTCGCTGCTTCTATTCAATACTTACCTGCACCAGTAGAAGGTGAAGATTTTGGAGCCAAACTCTCCTTGGGGGTTACATTACAAGAAATTGTGGTGGAAGGCCCTTTTCTTTTTTGGGATGGGTTCCGTTTTGCATTCCGTCGTTTAGATGAAGCCATGCTCAAAAATATGGGCGAAAAGTTTTTTACTGAGTTTAAGAAAAGGGATAGTGGCTCTGATGAAGTTGTAAAATCTTCAGATCCTTTTAATTTAAGTGCTTATGATTTTTTTGCCGCTTTGAGTGGATCTGATTCTTTAGGCAATAACTGGGGACTTCACTTATTATATAGCACAGACAAATATATCATTCGTCAAGATACCTCTACCTTAATGAGTGAAGTCAATAGTATTGATATTATTAAAGGAAGCCAGAATTATTTAGTACTCGGCTTAGACTATAACTCAAAATGGGGTCTCAGTTGGAATGCTGGATTTGTAAGGCAGTCCTTGTCAGACACGCTTCGTGATACGACTGGCTTTAGAGCAAATTCTGTAGCGGAATCTGCATCGTTTATTGATGGCTTTAATTTTGTTCAAACGACGATTAGTGTGGGTGCTGAAAAGCCTTTTCAGGGTCATATTCTCGGTTCTGATTTAAGTACTTCTCTTTTATTTGAACATCAAATTATTGAACGTGAATATCCTGATTTTAATGCTGTACAAAAGATGAAAGAGAGTGGTAATATTTTGACGGGGGCTTCTCGTATGAGGTGGCTTTCTCAAAAACAAAATATGGTTCTTGCTTTAGGGGCTCTTGCTGATTTTAGTGGCCATGCATCGCCTATTGCTTCTTTTGATTTGGAACGCAAATTATTTTCAGAAGAAAAAAGCCCTTGGCGCCTTTTTGGTAATGCAGCATGGAGAGCTGATTGGACTCCTGTATATCAAGAAAATGATATAGATGGTATTCTTGTAAAAGGAGCTTCTGCAAAACTTGGTGTTGGTTATCGAAGCAAGTATTTAGATGTTCAAACACATGGCTTTGGTCGCTATTATGTAAACCCTGTACTTCCACAACCTAAGGCATACGCTCATTATACAGAACAAACGGACGTTGATTTTGCATGGGTCTATGGTGTCCAGGCAAAAGCAGAGTGGAAAACATCTCATCACTTTTCTATGGGAACAAATATTAGTTCGGTCTATGGAGAGTATGAACTTGCAGGGGATCGCTCTCTTCCATGGCAAGCGAATTCGCGTTTAGACATGGTCTCTCATTTCCGCTTTTACCCTAGAAAAGATTCTCTATTCTCTTTTATTCTCTCTCATCATGCGGCTTGGCATAGGCCACTTTATTATTACAAGATTACCCCATCAGCGATCGAGGGCGGTGAAGAAGTCTATGGTACAAGACGGGTAGATGATATTGAGGATTTTACGGATTTATTTAGAACCGATCTCAGAGTGAACTTAGACCTTCCTGGAAAAAGAGCTTTCTTTAGGAATGTTCGTTTTTATATTGAGGCAAACAATATCTTAGCTAATCTAGATGTGCCTGCACTTCGCTTCTTAGGCGGTGAAAATGCACGCGAACGCTCTGTCGTCACTCAAGATAATGATTCTAATCATCTAAATGGGTATGAAATTGTTCCTTTTATGGCTAAAGGAATGGGGCTCTTTGTCCAGTTTGGTGTAGAAGGCACTTTCAGTATTTAAGTTCATAAGCTTGTTTTAGAATTATTTTTTTATGATGCTTTTTAGATCGTCTAATTTTGGATTTTCTTTAAGATTTTTGAATCTATTCTTTCTATTGGTTTTTTTTCCGTTCATGGCTTTCGCCGCGGATTCGATTTTTGTCCCTAAACCACCAGAAAAACCTCTACGCTTTTGTAAAGCAACGTCACTTTTTTTGAAATCAATAGAATCTGATTCATCTTTCGTTGAAATAACAAGATGGCGAGATGTTAAATTCGATTTAAGATATGCTTCTTTTAATAATGTGACGGGGCATGATTTATATTGTGGTTCTAAACGTGCTTTTTTACATCGTGATGCCGCCGAAAAATTTAGGAAAGCTATACGTCTATTGAAGAAAAAATATCCTGATTATCATTTTGTGATTTTTGATGTCACTCGCCCTTTATATGCTCAAGAAGCGCTTAGGGCATTGGTGAGAGGAACGCCTTTTTCTCATTATGTCACAAGCCCTGCATCGGGCAGTATTCATAATTTTGGTTTAGCTATAGATTTATCGATCGCAGATAGTACAGGGAATCTTTTAGATATGGGTACAGATTTTGATTCTTTTGAACCATGTGCAGGTAAACAAGGCGAAGCCGAGGCGTTAAAACAAGGCCGCTTAAATCAAGAGCAAATAAAGAACAGAAATCTACTTCGTCAGGTGATGATTCAAGCTGGTTTTATTTCATTACCAAGTGAATGGTGGCATTTTAATGCTTATCTCTCTAAAGAAGTACGGGCTAATTACACCAAAGTTTCTTTTTAAGGAATCAAAGGCGTTTTATAGAAGCTCGCTTCAGCCGATCATTTAATGCGATTCCTAATCCTTCATTTGGAATAGGATCTACTAAAATAAAACGATTGGGCTCTACGTCTAATTTATGCATAAACGCGTATAAATTGGCCGTGGCTTCTGTGAGATTGCCTGTTTCAGAAAGATTTAATGAGGCTGGAATGTTTGAAACGGTGTTTCCAAAAGCAAGGCGTACCGTATTTGAAGGAAGAACATAGCCCTTTGGTAAATCGCCGTAATAAAGAGGAATATGAGGCTGGTAATGAGTATCCATCGTTCCTGGAGAGAGCATCGCTTCTCCTGGATTTGATGTGGAATTTTTTAAGATCACTTTCCCAATAACAGATTCAATCATTAATGGTGTAATTGCACCAGGCCTTAGAATTACAGGTATTTCATTTTGAAAAGAAATAATCGTGCTTTCAACACCAACAGAACAAGGGCCTCCATCGACAATCCCATCGATCTTAGAACCTAATTGGTCTGCGACGTGTTCTGCTGTGGTAGGGCTTACGTGCTTGAATAAATTTGCACTCGGAGCCGCAAGAGGCACTTCTGCTTGGCGAATAATATCTTGAGCTATAGGGTGTTGCGGAAGCCTTACTGCAACAGTAGAAAGCCCGCTTGTCGCCAGGTCAGGAATACATGGCTTCTTTGGAAGGACCATTGTTAAAGGGCCTGGCCAAAAAGTACGCGCTAGGGTATATGCTGCTTCGGGAATGTCTTGTGCCACATTATCTAGGGAATTAATATCTGCAATATGCACAATAAGGGGATCAAAAACAGGACGCCCTTTGGCTGCAAAAATTTTAGCTAATGCAAGAGGATCCAAAGCGTTTCCCGCGAGACCGTATACGGTCTCGGTGGGTATTGCTACAATATGCCCCGAAGCGAGCAAAGCGGCCGCTTCGGAAACGCTAGTCCAAGGCGGGTAGGACATTAAGCTTCCGGAACAGGATCGGTATTCGTAGAAGAATCTTTTCCAAAAATAGCATCACATGCTTTATTAAAACGCTTCCAAACTTTATCGGAATGTTCTCTTGGCACTGCACCCACTTCTTTCCAGAGTCGACGGAGATGCTTTACTTGATTCATGGAATCTTCTTTATTCGATTCATTTAGGTTTTCAAGAAGCTGTTCAGCTTGTTCGCAAAGCATGTACTTCTTTTGCAAATTATTCTTTCTAGCATGTTCCTGAATATCAAGTTGATCACGACGACGAGTGAAAAATTCATCACAAATGGTTTTGAATTCCTTATGAAGATCGAAATCGTCAATGCCGCAAGAACCTAATGTTTTCCATTCTTGTTGAAGTGATCTTGTGATATCGGCGCTTTGATTGGCGCCAGCATTTTCCATTAAGTTTGCGATTTGTTCTATCATCGCTTTCTTTTTAGCTTTAATTTCATTCAGATTATTTCTTGTTTCTTCATTAATCTCAGCATAACTTTCAAGAATCTTATTCGTGATAGAAGAGAAACGTTCCCAAATAGATTCAATATTTTCTTTAGGAACCATTCCAATGGCTTTCCATTCTGCTTCAATAGAGCGTAAGGTATCCAATGTTGCTGGATTTGAAAAGTCTAGTTCTAAGGATTCAAGTTTTTCGCAAAGAGCTTCTTTTGCTTTCAAATTCGCTTGCTTAGCTTCATCCATTTCTTCAAAGTGAGATCTTTTTTGTTCAAAGAACTTGTCGCAAGCAGTACGGAAACGATTCCATATTTCATCGGACTGACTCTTAGGCACTGGACCAATGGCTTTCCATTCTTCTTGTAACTTCTTTAATTTATTAGATGTTTCATTCCAATTTTCAGAAATTTGAAGTTTTTCGGCTTGTTCACAAAGAGCTTGTTTTTTCTCATAATTTTCTTGTCTTATAAGATCTTCTTGCTTGATTCTTTCTTTGTGCTCAGCATAAAAAGAGTCTGTGATGGCATGGAAACGATCCCAAAGGATTTGATTCATTTCTTTAGGAACTTGACCAATGGTTTTCCATTCGTTTTGTAGATCTATAAATTGCTTGAATTTATCTTTCCAAGGAATGGTTTCATCACTTACAAGCTTTTCAGCGCGCTCGCAGAGGGCTTCTTTTTGTTCTAAATTCTTTTGGCGTTCGGCATTTTGTTCTTCTAAGAGAGGAGAACAACGTTCCATTATTTTTTCGAATAATTCTCTGAACTGTTCTCGTAATTCAGTGATTCGAGAAGGAGCTACAGGGCCAATTGTTTTCCATTGGTTGCTTAAAGTACGAAGCTTAAATAATACTTCTTTACTTGGCTCTTCTTTGAGAAGGAAGGCCATCTCTTCGAGAATCGTTTCTCGATCTCGTTCGTTGTGCCAAGATTCCCATTGTTGCATTTCTTGGAATCGAGAAGTAGCTTCTTTATATTCTTTCCAGATTTCTTGATAGCGATATTTATCTTCGCCAACAATCTCTTTCCATTCTTGGTAAGAATCTTTAAGAGTCTTAGCTATATCACGGAAATTAACGTTTTCATCAATACTCTTGATCTTTTTTATCAGGTTTTGAAGTTTCACAAGATTTGATTGGAAAATTTCATCTTGCAAAGCACTTGCCTTATCAAATGTTTCAGAGATTTGATTTTTCAAAGAATTATAGGTTTCAAAGAGTACATCGGACTCTAAAATGGCTGGTAGAGATTCCCAATTGCTAATTAAACTTTTCACTTGACGACTTACTACTTCTGAAAAATCTTTTTGAGCTAGGTGTTTTAGTTGCTCAATGATTTCAAGTCTCATGGATTGAACTATAGAATCGTCATGAATGGTTTCAGCTTTTTCATCAGAAGGGTCTTTCTCTTCTTTCACAAGCGAGAGACGATCAAAGCGAGAAATTGCAGCAGTAAAACGTTTGATTAAAGCTGCAGGCACATTGTCTTTATGAGTATTCCAGAAATCAATAATCTCATTAACGCGAAGTTGACTTTCTTTCACTTTATTATCGTTCAAGATTTTTTCAAATTCTTCGAGATATCGATCTAATTGACCCACTTTGAGTTCGAGTAATTGTTTTTGTTTTTGCTCTTCTTCTTTTTTGGCAAGTTCTTCTCTGCACTTTTCTTTGAATGTTTCATGCAGTCCGTCTAATTCCGCTTGAGCAGGACCCATGCCAAGAGCAGATGCTTCTGCAATAATGCCATTAAATTCATCTGTATGACTGAGACAGGATTTGTCTTCGATAATTCGTTTTGCTTGTTGAATTAAAGCTTCTCTTTTCTTAAAGAGCATCATGGTAGCAGAAGTCGCAGTCTGTGGTTCTGCTTTTTGTGCCTTTAATTTTTCATTTGCCTTTTGACGTACAGTATTGTGGCGAGAATTTTTCGCAATGTCTTGTAATAGGGTTTCGCTATCGATCGCACTAACAGCAGCAAGAGCCACTTCTTCTTTTGAATCCTTAAGAGCAACAACAGATAAAAAACCTGGCTTATTGCATTTTTGAACTAAAGCAAGACGTAACTCAGAAGAGGGCATCGTTTTCAATAATTCTTCTGCAAAACGAGTGTTTGCAATTTCATCCACGTAGCTTAGTTCAAGATCAGAAGCGGTTCCTCGAAACTCTTTTAAGATTTTTACAATTTCTTCATTGAGCTTATTTTCAGCAGTGCGTTTAATTAATGGATCCTTTTCCTCTTTAGATAATTGACGTAAAGCAGAAATGACTGTTAATTTGCGTATGGCCATGGCGCGAACTTCTACAGCCTCGTCGCTTGTTGCGACGGTTTCAAATACATCTTGGTTTTCTGGGCCAAGTTCTTGTAAAGCTTTAATACGTACTTCAGGGTCAGAGTGCTGCCATTTTGGTCTAAATACATTTAATAAGCTCATAAGGATCTCCATATAAGATGGCATTTCCGATTTAGGAAATGAAACTCAACATAATCTAAATAAATCAATAAGTGAAGTAATAAAAAAAAACGCTTTTTATAGCTTTTAGAAGCTATTTTTGAGCTATTCCATGACTAAACGAATACCTAAAACCCCTGTTCCCGAAAATATGGACAAGGTCATGACCCCTGAGTCGTTTGATCTGTTTTGTGATGTTTATATTCCACAGGCTCCTCATGTGTATACTTATGGGGTTCAAAGAGGGGAGGTTGTACAAAAAGGCAGTGTTGTTTGGGTGCAATTTAATCGACGAAAAATTGGACTTGCCGTTGTTTCGAGAGTGTTTACGGAACGCCCTCATTTTAAATTGAAAAGAGCAGTGCCACACTTGAGTCATTATATTTTTTCTGAACGTTACATGGAAAATTTAGAATGGACTGCTAAGTATTATTTGTCTTCTCCAATGACAGCTCTACATGCTTTTTTACCTTCCGATTTTCCTGTTTTATTAGATGCGGCTCTGGCAGACATTCTCGAAACCACTTGTCCTTCTAACAAAGAAGCAAAGACTATTCCTCCATGTTTAACAAGGGAACAAAAAGAAGTTGTAGATAAATTAACTTTAATGCTTGAAGGCGATTCTTTTCGAGGTGCCTTATTACATGGCGTTACGGGTTCAGGAAAAACGAGAGTTTATCAAGAAGTAGTGGAAAAAGCGTTATCCTTGAATAAAAAAGTTCTTATTCTTGTACCAGAAATAGGTTTAACTCCCCAAAGTGTCGCTCGCTTTTCTGATTTTTTAAATGAGCCTGTCTATGTTTTACATTCTGCATTATCAAAAGTTGAAAAGAGAAAAACGTGGGTGGAAATTCTTCTTGGCCGAGCGAGAGTGGTGCTTGGTACGAGAAGTGCAATTTTAGCTCCTTTTGATTTTGATCTGGTTATTTTAGATGAAGAACATGATTCTTCTTACAAACAACAAGATCCTGCTCCTCGCTATCATTGTCGAGAACTTGCTTTTCATTTAGCTCATAAACATGGGGCCTTAGTGGTTTTAGGTAGTGCTACGCCTTCTGTAGAAACATTTTCGTATGCTAAAGAAGGAAATCTCTCCTATTTCTATTTATCGAAAAGAGCTACTGATATTCAAATGCCAAAAGTGCATTTGATTGATATGAAAAAAGAAGCTTCTTTACAACAAACGGGAATTCTATTGTCTTCTCCTCTTAGAGAAGCTTTAACGAAGTGCCTCGATGAAGGGCATCAGGCGATTATCTTGATGAATCGTAGAGGGTATTCTAAAACAAGAGTTTGTAGCGGTTGTGGCGCAACATTGTATTGCAAAAATTGTCATATTCCTCTTGTTTATCATAAGCAGCATCGTGGTTTACTTTGTCATTATTGTGGTTGTATACATCGCATAGATGCACCTTGTTTTGAATGCGGTTCTCCTACTTTTGAATTTCAAGGTGGAGCTATTGAAAAATTAGAAGAAGAAATTATATCGTGGATTCCAAGTGCAAAAGTGGTTCGAATGGACCGAGATACGACTCAAAATATAGGGTCTGCAGAAGAGATTTTAACTTCTTTTAGAGATCAAGAATACAATGTCCTTTTAGGAACGCAAATGGTGGCAAAAGGGCATGATTTCCCGAGGGTGCAACTGGTGGGAATCGTTGGAGCCGATATAGGAACAGGCATCCCCGATTTTAGAATGAGTGAGCGATTGTTTCAGTTGTTAAGCCAAACGGCAGGTCGTGCTGGGCGAAATCAAGAAGGTGGTGAAGTCTGGATCCAAACAATGAATCCAACAGATCCTTTGATGCGTTTCGCTTTGACTCATGATTATGAAGGCTTTATAGAAATGGAAATACAACAACGTCGAGAAGCGTGTTATCCTCCTTTTTGCAAATTGCTTTCAATAGAAGTCGGTGCACGGGATCAAACTGTTTTGCAAGAAACGGTGCAAAAAATAGAAACCCTCATTTTACCTCATCAAAGTGTTCAGCTTTTAGGGCCTGTAGAGGGTTTTATTCCGATGCTGAAAAAAACATTTTGGATGCGCTTTCTCGTAAAAGCGGAATCAGCGGTAGCGATTAGAAATGCGATAAAGCCATTAACATCTGATTTAAGAACGCTTGGAATCCCTGTGAATACAGAGATTAAGCTTGATATGGATCCTTGAGGATATTCCTTAATTCTTGAGCGGCTTTTTCTAATTGATCATTAATAATGGTGTACTCGTACTTACCATGCTTTTTGGCATAATCTATCTCTTTTACCGCATTATCTAATCTCAGTTGAATCACTTCCTCTGAGTCAGTCGCTCTTTGAAGTAAACGTTTTTTTAACTCTTCAATAGAAGGAGGTAAAATCAGGATGCCTGTAGATTCAGGATAAACTTTATCAAAGTTGATTTTGCCAAAGACGTCTAAATCAAATAAAATACGTTTCCCTTGAGCGAGTTGTTCTTCTACAAAAGATTTTGGCGTGCCGTAATAATTTTCATGAACAAGATTCCATTCCACTAGTTCATTTTTTGCAATCATTTCTTCAAACTCTTTTTTTGTTTTGAAAAAATAATGAACACCATTGATTTCGCCTTTTCTAGGAGCTCTTGTAGTTGCTGAAATCGAATAACAAATGTCAGGAAACTCTTGAATGACTAAGTCTTTTAAGGTTGTTTTGCCCGCTCCACTAGCGGCACTCATGACATATAATCTGTGTTTCATTTTTTATCCTCAATGTAAAGAGGACGTTGTTTGACTTCATCGTAGATGCGGCCAATGTATTCGCCAAGAATTCCAATTGAAATGAGTTGAATTCCTCCAAAAAAGACAATCGCTCCCATTAAAGAAGCCCATCCAGGCACTGTCGTTTCGGGGAATAGTACTTTTTCAAGAATGCTCCAAATAAAAACACCTAAAGCGATGATTGTCGCGAGAAGGCCAACCAAGAAACTAATTTTTAAGGGCGTTGTACTAAAACCAGTGATTCCATCAATCGCAAGCCTAATCATTTTACGAAGAGGGTATTTTGAAATCCCTGCAGTTCTTTCAGCACGATCGTAGAGAATTCCTACTTTCTTAAATCCAACCCAACAAACTAAGCCTCTTAAAAAACGACTGCGTTCGGGGAGGCTGTTCAGTTGATCGACTACCACGCGGTCCATCAACCGGAAATCACCTGTATCTGGAGGTATTTCAATATTGGTGAGGGCATGGATTACTCGATAAAAACAGTATGCAGAAAAACGTTTGAACAAAGATTCGCCACGGCGTTTGTTTCGTTGGGCATAAACCACTTGGTAGCCTTCTTGCCATTTGCTAATCATATCGTGAATTAAGCTTGGAGGATCTTGAAGGTCGCCATCAATAATAACAACTGCATCTCCCTTGGCGTGTTGTAAGCCCGCACTAAAAGCGGCTTGATGCCCAAAATTACGGCTAAAATTAACTAGTTGATTATGTGGGGTGCTTTCTAAAAGCTTTTCAAGTATTTCTCTCGTTTTGTCTTTTGATCCATCATTTACAAAAATAATTTGATGATTAAGGCCTTTGAGTTCCTCTTCTAAAGTTAAAAATGTTTTTTCAACAATTTCTTCTTCGTTATATAAGGGGACAATGACTGATAAAAGCATAAGTTCTCCAATTATTATTCGTAAAGTGTAGGGTAGATAATGTTCACATGATCACAATCGCGAGATTGAAGTGACAGTGTTTTTATGGTAAGCTTTTTTACATTTTTTATAGAAGCCTCAATAGGAATTACTTTTTGAGGGCTTATCTCTTGACTTTGATAAATCATTTGGTCATCGCCTTCGATGACTACTTGGACTCCATCGCTACAAAGGCTTTCATCGTCTAGCCCAATAAATGCTGTTAATTTGCTGTAGGGCTTATCTAGTAAGAAAACAGTCGTGGAGGCAGCGTGAATGCCAAAACCTTCTGTAAATCGTTTCCCTCCAACAGTAAAGGGGTTTTCTTCTATTGTGGTGTTCTTTTTCAATTCCCCCCAATCTTGTTTGTGAGAAATTATTGCAAGATCAATGAGTTTTGTGGCTCCTTGGTTTTGTGCAAAAAAGACAGATTGGTGGTAAGCTATGTTTTTATTCTTAAGAGTATCTAGGATATAAAATTCAAGCGTATTATAACCTGGAACGGTATTTATTCCTTCTATAGAGCGAGTGTCATTTTTTGCTGCATAAGGTTCTTGCCAAAGAAGTTTTTGATTCATATAAAGTCTTGTTTCCCATGGCTCTTGCTGTGTATGGCGTTGAATGTAGGAAACAGTCACCGCATTTGTAGAATCAATGACTGGCGGAGAAACTTGAATGACTTGATCGTATTGATACGTTTTTTTGCCTTTGAATTTTGCGATTTGTACCCAATAATTATTGGTGATCAGAATGTTTTTCACTGCTTCTAATTGCATTTCTCTTTCAAAAACATCGCAAGTGGTGGGGATACGTGTTTCTACTGCTTTTTGATGGTATGTTTTACTGTCCCAACAATCTAGACCACGTATGTAATAGACTTCGCCATCGTAGTCGTCTATCCATTTTTTTAATACAGCTTCGTTTTGACTTCTAGCAAAATTATAGTGAACAGAAGAAATACCATAGCCTATAAAATGCCAGGGCCTACCATAGATGAAAAGCCGTTTTTTAGCGGGTTCTGTTTCAAGCCAGCTTAAAATGCTTTTTTCTTCTATAGTTAAGTGGTTTCTATTGTACATAATGTTTTTATTGAAACTGCTTTTATAGTTCATGGTGTAGCCAAAGAATCCAATGGCACTTAAAAGAAGAATCACTGCTGTGACAATTGGCTTAGAAAGGAAATTTTCTTTTCTAGTAAATTTTAGAAGAAGATTGATGAGTAGATTGATGCCAAAGGCTGCTATAAAAGCCATGGTCGGGAGCATCACCACACTATATCTTTGATTGATTTCAATGGAAAAATCACCAGAGACATTTTCTAAAATAGCATAGGTTTGGATATGGTAAAGTAACAAAAATAAGAGAGAATAAAATGAAAAGCCTTGCTTACCTTGTTGCCATTCGCGAACGGCGGAAAATACAAGAGCAAGAACACCAAAAACAAAGAGATAGTTAAAGTAAGTTAAAAATGGGTTGACTAGTTCTCCGTTTTTAAGAGGCTGCGTCATAACAGTCCAATTTTTAGCAAGGTGTTCTAGAAAATAGCCATGAGCCTTAAACTCACCGCCCTGAAAACTATAACCTTGAAAATAGCTGATGGTTAAAAGCGCTGGTAAAGTAAAGATGGAAAGGATGAGAAAAAAAGCGGGAGCTTTTTCGTCACGACGATCGAGTATTTTCGGGAGTGAAAAAAGAATAAAAGCGAATAAGCAAAAAACGGTTTCTTGACGTGTTTGTGCAAAAAAAGCAAGGATAAGACCGAGTAGAATCCAATGAGTTAATGTATTTTTTTCGTACGCCCATTTAAAGACTAAAATGGAAAGTGCTGATAAAAAGAAATAAAGAGGTTCTACAGACATCGATCGAAATTGAAATAGAATCGTTGGCTGTGAGGCGATGAGGATGACAGATAAGAAAGAAAGAATCGGTTGCTTTGTCCAGACAAAAATAGCAAGGAAAAAGAGTAGTAATGTTGCTGCAAACATTAATAACTGGGCACTAAAAATCCATTGTAGATCGGTGCCAAAGAGGTACATACCCAAGTAGTATAAAAAAGGTTGCCCTTTCGTTTTAAAACTATTGGATACAACATAACACTCAAGGCCACCATCTTTGAATTCCCCTTGATTACAGGTGCCAGAAGATTGATTGTAGTATAAATTCTGAGCTACCGAGAGAAAAATACTTTCATCGCTTTGAACGCGGTGTCTTGCTTCAATTTGTGTTCCAGCAAAAATAGTGGCAAACGCAATAAATCCAATGACTGCTAAAAAAAGATGTTTTGACGGAAAATGTTCACGAATCCAATTCGTAAGATCTTTATGTAAGTAAATAAAAAGACTAATAACAGCAATGAACTGAATAATGAAAAGCCAAATGGGAAAATGAAGATCCGCATTTTTTATGAACTCTTTTTGATCAATATTTGGTAAAAGGTATATCAAAAAGGGGATTAAAACGGCTATAATGGTCCCGATGAGTCCAACAGGATGAGCTAAGTTTTTGAATAAGTGAACGATTGTTTTCATAATAAAATTTGAATTCAAAATAAAAAACGTAAGATTGAGTAAGAATATAGGTTTTTTAAGTTTTATCGCTTGTAGAAATAGTAAAGAAAAATTAAATTTGCGTCGCAAAATGTTTTTTACCTTAAAGAGGTTTTTCAGTGCAAAATGAGTTAATTCTTAAAGCAGCAGACAATGTTCGAATCCTTTCAGCGGCAATGGTCCAGAAAGCCAAATCGGGCCATCCCGGTGGAGCTATGGGGGCTGCTGATGCAATAACTCTTTTATTCGCTGAATTTTTACGTTTTAATCCAGATCAGCCAAGTTGGATGGGTCGCGATCGCTTTTTTATGGATCCAGGCCACATGTCCCCACTTTTATACTCTGAGCTTGCTTTAACGGGCTTTATGGGGCTTTCTGATCTTGCTGAATTTAGACAACTTAATAGTGAAACCCCTGGGCATCCTGAGCTTGCAGTGCATCGCGCTATTGAAAACTCTTCTGGACCATTAGGTCTTGGTCATGGTATGGCTCTTGGGACTGCCATTGCAGAACGCTTTATGGTAGAGCGTTTTGGTGATATTGTGTCTCATAAAACGGTGGTCTTAATTTCGGATGGTGGTGTTCAAGAAGAAATAGCCTACGGTGTAGGTCGTGTGGCTGGGCATCTTCAATTGTCCAATTTGATTTTATTTTATGATGCCAATGAAGTGCAGCTCTCTTGTAAAACAAAAGACGTCATGTGCTTTGACGTTGCCAGTCAGTATAAGGCTTGGGGCTTTAGGGTTTTTGAAGTCGATGGCACGGATTTGAATGCTCTTCGCCAAGCTTTTCAGGCTGCATGGGCTGAAACAGAACGTCCTGTGATTGTGATTGGCCATACGATTATGGCAAAAGGTGCTATTGCTGAAGATGGTACTTCTTATGAAGGTCAGGTGAGCACCCATGGTCAGCCTCTCAATGCAGCTGGTGCTTCTACCGAAGCCACCGTAGCTCGTTTAGGCGGTAATCCACAAGATCCATTCCAAATTTTCCCAGAAGTAAAAAAGGCTTTTGCCTCTCGTTTAGACGAGCTTCGCGCGCAAGTCAAAGAATGGGAAAAGAAAAAGTCTACTTGGGATAAAGAAAACGCCGAATTATCAGCACGTTTAGATTCTTGGCTCTCTGGTCAAGGTCCACGTTTAAACCTTTCTGATTTACCAATCAAGGAAGGCGTTGCTACTCGTGTTTCTTCTGGCTCTGTTCTTGCTCATTTAGCAGAAAACTATAAGAATATTATTTGTAGTTCCGCAGACCTTTCTAATAGTGATAATACTCAGGCATTCTTGGATCGTACTGGTATTTTCCGCCCTAACGATTTTAAGGGGGCTTTTTTACAAGTAGGCGTAGCTGAACTCACAATGGGTGCTATTGCTTGTGGTATCGCTCTTCATGGCGGGCTTTATCCAATTTGTGCCACATTCTTTGTTTTTAGTGATTTTATGAAGCCTGCGATTCGTATGGCTGCTTTGATGGGTTTACCTGTTAAATACGTATTTACTCATGATAGCTTCAGAGTTGGCGAAGATGGCCCAACTCATCAACCTATAGAACACGAAACTCAAATTCGTCTTTTAGAAGGGTTAACTAAAGCGAACGGAAAGCCTGAGATGCTTGTCCTAAGACCAGCAGATGCTTATGAAACTTTAGTTGCCTGGGAAATGGCTTTTGAAAACACAAATAGCCCTACAGCACTTGTTTTAACTCGTCAAAATGTAGATGTTTTACCAAGCGAAGGTGTTTCTCATTACGAACGAGCCACAAAAGCGAAAAGTGGAGCTTATATCGTTAGCGATAATACAAAACCTAACGCAAAACCAGATTTGATTTTGGTGGCCAATGGCTCTGATGTTCTCTTAAATCATAAGGCAGCAGAAATCTTAAGAGCAGAAGGTCTTTCTGTTCGAACGGTTTCTATGATTAGCCCTAAGCTCTTTTTAACGCAACCAAAATCTTATCAAAACCAAGTCATTGAACCATGGAGACCAGTAATGGCTCTCTCAAGTGGTTTGCCTTTACTATTCCAATCTGTTGTTGGTGGAATGGGTAAAACAATTGGTCTTGAACGTTTTGGAGCATCTGCACCAGCACCTGTTCTTGAAAAAGAATTTGGTTATGTTCCAGAAGCCGTGGCAGAAAAAGCAAGGGCATACTTAGCTGAATATAAACAAGCTTGTAGTGATTTTTTGAAAGCAAATACTTAGTTTTTTAGAACTAGATTCTTTTGCCTATCATTTCTCTTTGTTGTTTCGCACATTTATTTGCTTAGTTATAATCTTTATTGGTTAAATGATTCTTTAAAGGTTATTTTTAAGATGTGTGTTTTATACAAATTTTTTTCTAAAAATGATTTTTTTGATAAAATGTGGTGTGCGTTTTGAAAAATAAAAAGTGATTTTTGGATTCATTTCAACGAGGGAAAATTATGCGTACAATAATCTTTTTCACTTTGCTTTTTGCAAATACTCTTATGGCACAAGAAGCTCCTGATAATATTCGAAATCTATGCGATACTCTTCGTATTGGTGAAACGACAGAAGAAAGAACAATGAAGATTAGTCTGGATACCATTTATGATTTTAGATTCGAAAACGATAATCAAATAAATTCTCATTTCTATCGTTCCATTGAGGATCTTTCTCCGATTAGAGGAAGTAAAAATTTTGCGGATTTAACTATTCCTGTTTCTATTGAATCCCAATGCTTAAAATCTAACAATGCCTGTTCTATTGCTTTTTATGATGCGGACGCCAAAAAATGGGCGGCAAAAGATACTTCTTGCGTGACTCAAATTTATGATATTCACGAATCTCTTTTTGATGTATACGATTCATCCAATTCTTATAACTGGATTCAATATCGTTTTGAGGATTGGAGTGCGAATGACCCTATGAATCAAACGGATATTCTCTTATCTGTGACCCCAGAAATGAGAGCCTCAAGTTGGCTTACCATCGCTTATGTTGTGGATACTGTTGATGGAGGAGGTTTTCGTTATTCGTTAGGGATGTCTAGGAATGTCGATTCTTTAGAATCAGCTACGGGAGCAATAGATCTCTTAGCTGCGGCAAAAGATAAAGTGATTTATCGTCAGACGTTAAAATTCGTACTAGCAGAAGAAAAACTAATTGTAGACGATCCTCCTTTTAGTATAAAGAAGTCCATTGAAAATCCACGGCCATCGTTTTCTATGCAGAGGATGGATGGAGGCGTTTTAATTCGTGGCCCTAAAGGGGAAGTACCTAGTTTAAGACTTTTGAATGGAACCTCCGTTTCTGGAAAAGTTCCCGTTTCTGCTGGAGTTTACTTTATTTCTATTGAAAAAGGGTCTTGGCATCGTATTTTTGTCCAAGATTAACTCCTTTCTTTTTCCTTTTCTTTTTTATAGATTAAGAGCCAGCTTTAAGAGCTGGTTTTTTTATACATCCCTTGCAGGGGGCTTTTCTTACAGAAAAGGCTGCAACGTATTTGCGGAGGATGTATGGTAAATCGCTCTCTTCTTCTTGTATTCTTTTTCGGGCTCGCCTTTGTATTTGCAGGCGATCCTAAGCTTTCTCTTGATTTTGTTAATACCGATATTAAAGAAGTCGCGCGCACTATCTCTGCGGCCTATGATATCGCCATTCTTGTCGATCAAGAGGTTTCTGCAACTATTACAGTCCATTTAGATAGCGTGGGCCTTTTTGAAGGGCTTTCAGCGATTGCAAGTGCCAATGGACTTGAAGTATTTCAAGAAGGGTCTTTATATCGAATTCGAAAAAAAATAGAACGAGGTGAAAATTACTTTTCATCGAAAGAGGGGCTTGTTTCTATTGATGTCCAGAATAAAGGCATTCAAGAGTTTATTAAAGAATATGCTGCGAATACTAATTTGAACATCTTAATCGATCCAAATATAAAAGCAAAAATTAGTGGGCGTTTGGAGGGGTTATCTCCTTTTTCTGCATTAGTCTCATTAATGCAAGCACATGGCTTTCGAGTACTGCAAAAAGAGAATTTTTTTCTTATTGAAGAAGATCGGCATTCAAGAGAGGAGGGGGCTTCTTCTGTTTTAGATCTTGCTTATAGAAATTCTTCTTTTTTTGTCGATTTGCAAAGTGCATCCTTAAAGCAGGTTTTAAATGAGATGGCTACGCTTGCTCATTTGAATTTAGCGGTTTATGGAGAGCTTCGTGAAAACGTGCATCTCAAAGCAGATTCTCTTTCCTTAAAGGCGTTATTAAAAATGCTTTTTCAAGGGAGCCGTTACACTTATACATTTGATTCTCTTGGCTCCATTTTAGTCGGAGAACGGGGGGCTCCTTCTGCGATTGCAGGGAACTCTTTGTATTACTTAGAGCATATTCATTCTGAAAAAGCTCTATTGTTGCTTTCAAAAGCGTATCAAGATCGAGGGCTTCGCATTTTAGAAGTGAAAGAACAAAATGCATTGCTGTTGATGGGGGCTTCTACAGAAATAGAATCAGCCACACAATTTTTAAAACAAATCGATGTAGAAAACCTACAAGTGTTATTAGAATGCATCATTGTAGAGTTTAATAAGGGAAAACAATTTGAGTTTGGATTACGCTCAGGATCAGGGAAAAAAACAGCAGAAGGTGGGCTAGGCTTAAATAGTTTTATTCGTATTACAGATAAAAGTCGCTCTTGGGGAAGAGGGTTTGGAGAAATAGGGCTTCTTTCAGACCAATTCGATTTTGAATTAGCGGCTCTTGAAGAAAATAATCAAGCCGAGATTTTAGCAAGGCCAAGTATTAGCACCTTAAATGGAAATAAAGCAAGTATTAACGTGACGAATACGACTTACTATATGGTAAGTCAGGTTTCTGCAGATGGGTTTCCGATTACAGATTATCGTTCTTTTAATGAGGGTGTCAGTTTAGAAATTACTCCATCAGTGGCACGTAGCGGAGAAATCACTATAGAGATCATTCCAGAAATTAAAACTTCAGCAAGAAGCACTGGAGAAGGGCCAAGAGATATTAGTACTCGAAACTTAAAAACAATCGTTTCTTTAAAAGAAGGGGAAACTTTTTGTCTAGGTGGCTTGATTCGAAAAACATCTGCAAAAATTCGATCAGCAATTCCCTTTTTAGGGAGTCTTCCTTGGATTGGAAAATGGTTTAGTTATCATACTAATGAAGAATATACGATGGAACTCGCTGTTTTTATTACGCCTCGTTTGATTCGTAAAGGGATGAACAAGAGGACGCCATGATTTTAGTGAAAAGAGAAAAAGAAATGGTTCAAGGCGTTTCAGAATGTTTTACGTTGACGCTAGAACTTCAAACGCCTTTTGGTGAAGAGCCGCATCCAGAGATGATTTTAGATCATATCAAAAAGGAATTGCCTCTTTCTTGTGAACGAGCTCAAAATCGAATTTCTTTTTTACCATTGATTTCTTTCAATAGTTCGATGGGGAGAACGCATCGTTTTCTCGTGGCTTTTTCATTAAAAGATTTTTCTAAGAACCGTTCTTTTTGTGATCGCGTTTTACCTTTAGGCATTGCTTTTAGTGCCTTTGCAGAAGAGGAGATGATAAATAAGGATGGTTACGAAAATTTAATATGTGGAGGGGTTTTAGGAGATCACTTTTTTTTATTGATTTTTTATAATGGCAAATTAGTTCACTGGATTCAGGAACATATAGAGTCTAAAACATATGATCTAAACAAGCGGATTCACCGTCTCCGACTTTTTATTCAAGCGGATCCTTTTCTTTCTCGTTTAGGAGATTGCCCTATTTCTATTCTCTCTGAAGAAAAGCATTATTCTTTTTTTGAAAAAGCCATTAACGATCCTTTGTGGAGGCGCTTTGATTTAGATCCTTCTGTAGAATTAAAAGAACGAGCATGGAAACGATTACAGAGGCGTTTTATTTATGCTTTCATTCTTTTACTGATCTTTTTTGTAAGTACTTTTTTCTTAAATCAGTTTCTTTTTTCATCTAAAGAAATGATTTTAGCAAAGCAAGCCAAAGACGAGTTATATCAAGATGCAGAAAGGCAAAAAATACTAGCGTTCCAAAATCAAATACTTCAATTGCCATTTCCTTTAGATTTAGATCTTCTCTTACAAGAAATAGGGAATGCTGTAGCCAAAGGGACAAGGCTAAAGGCTCTAAAGAAAATAGCCTCAGAAGAAGGGGACTATTATCTGTTAAATTTTTCAGCCATTCATTTTGAAGAAGCTTCACGTTTAGAAAACAAATTGAAAAATAGCACTGTTTTTAAGGTGAAAAACATAAGGGTAGGCCCTGTACAATCTACTACAGACGGGCGAGTGGCTTTTCAAATGGATTTATTCTTATGAAATTTAATCAACAGCAAAAAATCGTGCTTTGGCTTTTGGGTATAGGGGTGTTTTTTTCTTTGGGCTCTTATTTTATCTTATACCCAACGATTCATAATATTTTTGAAAAAAGAGAATTACAAAAGAAACAACTACGGCAGCCAATTTCCTTTACTTCTTGGGATTCCATTAGAGGCTCTTGGGAACGATTGGAAAATAGTTTTAATCATTCTTTATTTTCTCCTGATTCTTTAGTGACTTTGGCGTTAGAATCGTCTCTTGGCTTAAAGCAACTTAAAGTATTAGCAAGCGGAAATGAATATCGATTTCATATAGAAGGTAATTTTGATTCTATTTATTCTTTTATTCAAGCAATAGGGATCAAAGCCCCCTACTGGGCTTTCGAACAATTTGAACTTGTAAAATCATCAAAGCCCAATCTGTATTATCTTAAAAATGTTTGCTTAAATCATGTCCACATAAATTCGAACGAATTAAAAGACCATATAATTCAGGAATTAGAAGTTAAAATGAAAATCAAAAAAATGATTTCATTTCGAGAACGGAAAAAATATTTGAATTTTAATCCTTTTGAAAATGAGAGAGTCGTTCCTATTAAGGTGACAAGAAAAAGCCAAAGCTGTCGTTTACCTTTATTTCAGATTAAAGGGGTCGTTGCTCGCCGTGTTCTTCATGTAGAACAAGAAGGGAGTAAAATAATATATAGGATGGGGGATTTTATTGGAGATTATCGAATTCAGAACATTGAAACGAAACGTATTCTATTGATTTGCGGTCAAGATACTATCTCAAGGTATTTATGAAAAATCAGAAGTCTGGAGCCATTTTACCTTTAGTGTGCTTACTTTTTTTAGCTCTATCCTTCATTTTTTGTGCTCTTCTTCATTCCACGCGAGTCTTGATGCCTCGTGTTACTTATTATGAAAAATGTTTACAAGAACAATATGACGCTGAGTCTGCGATTTTATTAAGTCTTTTTCGTGTCCCTGCCTCTCAAAGTAAAAAGCATTATCCCATCGTCATTTTAGATACCTTGGGGCCTTGGCTTGTTTTAAAATCGAAAGCAGGTGAGCGAGAAGTAAAAGCTTTTGCTGGCTTTTATTCTTCTGTAAAGACGCCCCCTTTTTCTCGATTAGAATTAGAGCAAGCAGAAACGAGGTGTATGTTATTCTATCAAGAGCAATGGCGAAAAGAGTCTTATATTGATACGTTATTTGGAACGACTCATTATTATAAGCCTCAAATAAAAGATTTTCCTGGAGTACTATATGTAGCAGCAGGTGATTTAAGTATCTCTTTACAAGGAGAGCGGTTTTCTAAAGTGGCTTTTTATGTAGAAGGGGACGTTCTTATCGAAGGGGAGGGAATTCTAGATTCTTTAAGTTTATATGCCACAGGTGTAATTTCTCTTTCTGGACAAATAAAAATATACGATGCGAATCTTTATGCGCGTGGAATAATAAATATTTCAGATCAAATAGAGGCTCGAGGCGTTTTTTTTAGCGAAGATAGTGTTGTATTACCTTTCTCAAAAAGCGTAGGTCTTCCTTTCTGGTCTAATTCTAGAGACGATATAGAAAACAAAGATTCTACTTTTTATGCGGTGGATTTAGCTCACGAGAATCCCTTACGGATTTTCTCTTGGAGCGTGGAATGAACAAAGGTTTCTCTATTATAGAAACTCTGATTAGCCTTATTCTTATAAGTGTGTTATCTACATCGCTCTTGTTCTTTTTAGATGGCTATAGAGAAATTCAATCTCTAGAACAGAAACGGTTTCAGGCATTCCGTGAAGCGTCTGCTTGGATGGAAGCGGAAATAGACTCTCCTCCTTTTTGTTTAGACTATGCAAAAGAAATGCCTTTAGAAACATGGGGTAGTATCAAGTTGAGTCGTACAAGAATCACTGAAAAGGATCCGCTAGTTTTAATACAAATAAACGTGTTTTCTAAAGAAAATAAACGGCTTTTTTCTTCATTAGAGAGGGTAGTAGAATGCGAGTAAAAAAAGGATTTACTTTATTAGAATTGTGTGTAGGGGTGATTCTTACAGGAATTGTTTTCTCTATTTCTTTTTCTTACTTTTACCAGATGCATCGCATTTCATCTGATTTGGTTAAAAAGCAATTAGATGACTTAGAATACTCTATTCAAGTGTTGCAAGAAGAAGAACGACTTCGATCTAAATGCATTTTGTTTTACACAGATAAAGAAGAGAAAATAAAAACTCTATATAAATTAAAAGCGGCAAATCGATGCCGCTTTTAAAAATCATAATTTTTTGGAATGTATTAGACCTAAGCTTCTGGTTGAACTTCGATGTCTTGAGCTTGAGCTTTTCTGTCGCGGTGAACTTCGATTAAGTTAGTGAAGTAATGCATGAAACTTAATACGCCAACAGAGAGGAAGCCAATAGCATAGAGAGCTAAGAATGGGCCGATAATAAATTTCTGAGCACCGATATATTCTAACAAGCCGAAAATGCAGTATCCACCAACGAGCAATTCAAGAGAAGCAATGATTGGGAATTTTTGTGCATAAGAACTTAAAT